>NZ_MKXT01000001.1:0-34347 GCF_001913985.1 Corynebacterium sp. S5S1 | reverse complement strand
CGCTGTTTGAAGCCATCCGCGAAGGAAACCAACCCGCAGCCATGCGGCTGTTGAATACATCCGCCGCACGAGAGGCCGTCCTCGGGGGGCTTCTAGGACTCATCGAACTGTACTTCCGCCATGAAGAAGGAGACAAAGTAGATGGCTTCCTCACCGCCGCCCACGCTGCCGGCCCACCACCGGCCTTTGGCTGCAAGCCTTTTCTCCCTTGACCACGTCTCCCTACACCCAACTAAGAAAGAAGGTTTACCATGACCACCCCACGTATCAGCGTTATCGTCGGCAGCCTGCGCCGAGAGTCATTTGCACGCAAGATTGCACACGAGGTGCTCACGATGATCCCTGAAGGCTACGAGGCAAGCATCGTGGAAATCCGTGACTTGCCGCTCTATGACTTCGACTACGATGACCCCGCCGTCACGGACAAGCCCACTCCGGCTGAGTACACCACCTTTCGCGAGACCATCAAGAACTCGAGCGGGATCCTCTTCATTACGCCAGAGAACAACCGCACTATCCCTGCCTGCCTCAAAAACGCAGTGGACATCGGCTCTAAACCCAACTCAGATGTGGCGTGGAAGAACCTTCCCGCAGGTATCATTAGCCACTCTGTAGGCCGCATGGGCGGCTACAGTTCACAGAAGAACCTTCGCCTCGCTCTGTCCTACTTCGACATGCCGCTCCCTGGTCAGCCCGAAGTATTTCTGGGCCAATCCCCCACCCTTTTCGAAGAGTCCGGACATCTCAATCAACGTACCGCAGACTTTGTCAAGGATTACGTTATGCGCTTCCTGCAGTTGACCGACGAGGCCTTTAGAGCCAAGAACGGCTAGCGGTATCCCCAGCCAACACACATCACATCACGCCCTCTTCGAAGTACTCAAAGACTCCTAGAGGGCGTCCACAATGACACAAACCCCGGATTCAGGCTCATCCTTGAGTTACCTGAATCCGGGGTTTCATGCGCGCTCGCCACCACACATGTGGCAGCAGCGCGTTACAAGTGGGAGATTACTTCTCCTCGGAAGCTTCTGCAGCGTCCTCTTCTTCGATTTCACCGAAGTACTGGTCAACGTCTACGTCATTGCCCTCTTCATCCTTGACGGTGGTGCGGCAGATAGCGGCAGCCAGTGCCTTGCCACGGCGCACGTCAGAGAAGAGGTTTGCGATCTGGCCGTTGGACTGCAGCTGCTGGATGAACTGGTTCGGGTCCATGCCGTAGGACTGAGCGGTGAACAGGATGTGGTCGGTCAGCTCCTGCTGGGAAACTTCCGGCTCTTCCTTCTCTGCTACAGCGTCAAGGAACAGCTGGGTGCGCACGGACTCTTCTGCCTGCTCGCGAGTCTGCTTATCAAACTCCTCGCGGGAGGTGCCCTGTGCCTCAAGCAGCTGAGCCAGTGCCTTCTCATCGTGAGCCAGCTGGCCCAGGATCTGGTGCAGCTGGGAGTGAGCCTGCTCGTCCACTACGGACTGCGGCAGTTCGAATTCAACCTCGGACAGTGCGGACTTCAGAACCTCATCGCGGATCTGTGCAGCCTGCTCAGCCTTCTTGGTCTCCTCCACCTGGGTCTTGGTGGATTCACGCAGCTCGTCCATGGTGTCGAACTCAGAAGCCATCTGAGCAAACTCATCGTCCATAGCCGGCAGCTTGCGCTCCTTGGACTGCTGGACATGGACCTTGATGGTGGCCTCTTCGTCCTTGTGCTCACCGGACTGGATGGTAGAGGTGAACTCGTTATCCTCACCGGTCTTCATGCCGCGCAGGGCAGTGTCCAGACCCTTGATGAGGTCATCATCGCCGATACGGTAAGACAGCCCCTCGGTGGAAGCGTCTTCGATCTTCTCGCCGTCAATTTCAGCGGTAATGTCGATGATGGCGTAGTCGCCGGTCTTCATCTTGCGCTTGGTGTCCTTGAGCTCACCGAAGCGCTCTGCCAGCTCCTCCAGAGCCTTGTCGACGTCCTCTTCGTCAGCCTTTAGGGCTGGGACGGTAACGGAGATCTTGGAGAAGTCCGGAATCTCGAACTCAGGGCGGATATCAACCTCTGCGGTGAACTCCACGAAGTCCTTGTCCTCAATCTTGGAAATATCAACGTCCGGCTGGCCGATGACCTTCAGATCGTTTTCCTTGACTGCCTGCTCGTAACGGGAAGGCAGCATGTCATTGACAACCTGCTCCAGGATGGGGCCGCGGCCGAAGCGAGCGTCAATAAGCTGGCGCGGTGCCTTGCCCTTACGGAAACCTGGAATAGAAACCTGCTGCGCGATTGCCGCGTAAGCTTGATCGATTTCCTGGTCCAGCTCCGCAAACGGAACGTTGACGGTGAGCTTAACGCGGGTATCGCTCAGCTTGTCTACGGTGGTCTTCACGAGTGAATCTCCCTGGCTTCATTGTTTTACGTACATAAACTTAAAGGGGGTCCGGAAATCCTTATTAGGGCATTTCCAGACCCCCATACGTCGGGGCGACAGGATTTGAACCTGCGACCCCCTGCTCCCAAAGCAGGTGCGCTACCAAACTGCGCCACGCCCCGTATGTAGGCCACCAAGTTACCTTGGCTGCGTTGCATACCTGAGACAGTGTACCGTGTCAGTTTTAAATCTCCTAAACGGACCCCCACTTAATGGAATCCCCGCAGCACAGAAGACGATTTCGACAGCCTAGCGGCTAGAAATCGAAATCGAAATCAAACATTCCGTCAAAGAATCCACCGCCATCGCCATCGCCAAGACCATCAAACAGGCCGCCACCGTCATCGCCACCGCCCATGTCGCCAGCATCGCCAACGTCACCGCCCATGTCGCCAGCATCGCCCATGCCGTCACCACCGCCCCAGTCGCCGTTTTCGGCAGCGGCCGCGGAATAACCAATGCCAGACATACCGGAGAACAGGGCATTAAACATCATGGAGTAGCCAACCATCCACACGCCGGTCTGCAATGCATCGGCCCACCACGGACGCGAGTACCACCCTGCCGGAACTGGGCGCCCTGCGACGGTTCCGCCTGGGTAGTAGTTCGGGGTATCCGCGGAGGCATATGGCGAAGCAGTGATCTGCTGGCCATTCGCTTCCACGGTGCGCTTTTCCGTTACCTTGCCGGCGGCGCGCTGCCCCTCGAGCGGTGGCAGCTCTGGGCCCGGGTTCATGCCCATAATCTCGCGCGCGGCATTCACATAATGCATGCCTTCCAGAGCCGACTCACGCGCGAGGTTCGCCTGCTTTGCAGTAGTGGCGCGCGAAATTGCCGAGTTAGCCGCAGTAAAGCGCTCGGACGCATCGGCCATTGCCTGCTGGGAGGCAGAATCGGTGCCAGAAATCTGCATTACCTGTCCACCCAGGCGTTCAATCCACCGGCGAGCATCGGCTTGTGCATCGGCCAATTGCTGTGCTTCTCGTTCCTCGCGGCGCTTTTGAGAGTTGCGCGAGGACATAAACCACGCGCCTCCGCCCACTGCCAGCACAAGGAGCAAAATTCCCACTACGATCATCGCTTTCTATAGTTAGGGCCATTCCTCTTATAACAACGGCTCAAGCGCTACCCTAGTTCCCTATTTTCATTTTTGCCGCCGCGTGCGCTAAAGTATGGCGCAGCGTTTCAATAGCGCGCTGTGGGAATGTCGTATAGTGGCTAATACCTCAGCCTTCCAAGCTGAAGACGCGGGTTCGATTCCCGTCATTCCCTCCACGTCTCGCCCATCTTTCAGGTGGGCGATTTTTCGTTTTACTTCCCCGGCCCTACTCATCTGCGCTGGCCACACTTGGTTTAAGGTGGACGCATGCGGCAATGTGGGTTAAGGGTCAAAATGTGTGTCTGGCTCGGCGTGTCGCTGGGGTTAGATTTGGCCTTTTTGGATGCCGATTGAGTGGGTGTACTCGGTGTCGATACCGTTGTCGTAGAGGGCTGGTCGTCCTGTTTCGTGGTCGGCTTGGTTCTCGGTGTGGGTCAGGATGGATACTTTGGCGAGTTGGTCCTGGCCCCAGTGGGACTGTCTGGCGATGCGTAGTGGATCGTCGGGCAGTTCTGTTTTTAGGTACAGCCACCAGTCCAGCATTTTGCGCTGGTGTTCATTTGTTCTGCCCCGGTGAGCACGCGCAATCTCTTTCAGGCGAGCGTTAATCCCGCCTTCAAGACTGTTGGTCGTAGATTTGATGCGGGCAGGTTCTAAGACGCCTTTAGGTTGATTGATGTAGACAAAGAGCATGCCTTGGCGCCATAGATGGTTCAGACTGTTGTAGGCCTTTCGCACGTTGGAATGTGTCCATACCCATGTCCAATTTCCTGTATCAGGGTCTTTAACCCTGGTCCTCTCGTCCATCCACCTGCGGTAGACAGTGTTGAAGTTATGGAGCAATACACCCCAGTCAGCTACCTCTTCTTTAGTTCGCACTCGGGTGAGTTTCAGCGCTAGCGTGTAGATAGCTTTGCCAGCATCAGTGCGCGGACGTGAGGTTGTATAGCGGCGAACTACACGCTGTGCGTGGACGAGGCAACGCTGCACATGTGTTGTTGACCAGCAGGTTTTTATTGCACTTGCTGTTCCTTGCCCGCCATCTGTCGTTGCGATTAACGGGGCGGGGATGCGTTCGAGCAGGCGTGTGTAATCGGGAGCGGTTTGAAGTGTCCCAGGTTTTGTTCCGTTTGAGTAGATGGGAAAATCTGGAATATGCCAAGAAAATTTGACCAGGATGCAAAGGACCGTGTGGTCCGTCTCGTGGAAGATCGCATCTTGGCAGAAAATATGTCGATGCAAGCCGCGTGCCAGGCAGTAGCTCCAAAGCTGGGGGTTTCATGGCATACGGCCCGTCAATGGACTCAACAGGCCCGTCGTGCGGGAAACATCCCAGAACCTGTGCCTGAAGATTTGGCCGCGGAAAACGCGAGGCTGCGTCGTGAAAATCAAGAGCTACGCGACACTAATGAGCTGCTGAAGGCCGCTTCAGCTTTTTTCGCGTCGGAACTCGACCCAAAACGTCGGAAATGATCCGGTTCATCGATGAATACCGGGTTCGTTTCTCTGTCGAGTTCATCTGTAAGACGTTGAAGAATAACCGGTCTGGTGGGTTCATCACCTCGCGTGGCTATCGCCAGTCCAAGGCCCGTGGGTTAAGTGCTCGTCGCCTTCGTGATGCTGTGCTGGTCGAACGCATTAGAACTGTTCATCGGGATAATTACGGTGTCTACGGTGTACGGAAAATGTGGCATGCTCTCCGCCGTGACGGAATTGATATCGGTCGTGAACAAACTGCCCGTTTAATGCGCTTGGCCGGTGTTTCTGGCAAAGGCAAAGGCAGATCACCTCTCACAACCCGTAAGCCTAACGTGCCTGATCTGCGCCCAGACTTGGTCGAGCGTGAATTCAAAGCCCCCGGACCGAACAAACTGTGGGTGGCTGACATTACGTATGTGCGCACGAAGAAAGGCTTTGTGTATGCCGCGTTTGTCACCGACGTTTACTCCCGACGGATCGTTGGGTGGGCGTTATCAGACTCCATGCGCACCGAAGCGTTGCCGCTGCAAGCTCTTAATCAGGCGATCGTGTGTGCTGAGGAAACAACAAGTCTCATTCACCATTCGGATCACGGCTCGCAGTACGTCAGCGTGGTCTACAACGAGCGCCTTGCCCAGCACGGGATTGCCGCTTCCACCGGAACTGTCGGGGATTCTTATGACAATGCTCTGGCTGAAAACGTTAACGGCTCCTACAAGAACGAGCTGATCCATACTCGCAGGTGGGAGGATGTTGTCGAGGTAGAAATCGCGACGTTCGAGTGGGTGTCATGGTGGAACGAGATGAGGCTTCACCAAAGCTTGGGATACCGAACCCCAGTCGAAGTGGAAACCGATTTTTGGAAGCAGAAACCGCCACAGGAAATAATAGAAATCAAGGCAAATGCCTAGGAACAAAACTCGGGGCACTTCAGTTTCGTGTTTGCACCAGTGCCAAGCAACAACATGATCGAGGGTGGAAGCTACAATCAAGCATCCGCCAGCGGTGTAGGTACCGTCGAGAAATATCTGGTCATAGACTCGGCCTGTATGTGCCACGGTGGGATCCGGTACGTCAATAAGCCAGCACCATGTAAATCTGCGCTTCATAGTGGAATGGCTTACATTGTTGCGTTTAGCCAGTGCAGTTAGCGAGATTGTGGTGGTGCAATGCTCGATAAAATCCGCAAAAATTCTAGCGTTGGTGACGTCGGGGCGACGTTTGATGCCTGATGCCCCACAGGCTTTACATCGCCATCGTGTGGTTCCTTTGCTGGTAGTTCCGTTGCGTTTCATGTCGCCGCCGCAGTGGCAGCGTGGTCGATTCTTCGGCATCAAGCCACCACACCACCAGGGCCTACCACATCCAGGTAGAAACACCGGGGATTTACCGTCAAGGACAGCGATATACGGTCGTGAAGCCTATACTTTCAACAATCACACTGGACAGTGACTATAAATCACCGATCCCAGACACACTTTCTGACCCTTAACCCGGCAATGTGTACAGTGGCGCGCATGACTTCAACCAATAAGTATTCCGAATTTATCCGCAATCGCCACTCTCCCCGCGCATTCCTTCCGGAGCCCATGCCGGTGGAAGACATCAAGCAGGTCTTGGAGGACGCTCAATCCGCACCGTCCAACTCCAATACCCAGCCGTGGAACGTGCACGTGGTGGGCGGAGAAAAGCTCAAGGAGCTCAGCGCCGCGCTGATTAAGGAATTCGACACCAACGGCCTCAGCCCGGACTTCACCACCGATTATGGTGAGGGCATCCACCCCCAGCGTTCCCAAGAACTGGCCGCCAAAATGTACGGGCTGCTTGGTATTAAGCGCGAGGATAAAGAAGGCCGCGTGGAGTTCGTCCGCGAAAACCTGCGCTTCTTCGGCGCGCCGCATGCGGCACTTCTTTTTATCCCACCGATGGGCGACCGCGTCCGTGCCGCCTTTGACCAGGGAACCTAAGCCGAAAACTTCTTGCTTTCCTTGGAAGCACACGGCTATCACGGCATCCCACAGGGCATGATTTCCTTGATTGCGCCAACCGCACGCGAATTCCTCGGCGTGGACGAGGACTACAAGCTGGTCGCCGCCATCACCTTTGGTACGGCCGATGAATCTAGCCCAGTCTTTAATACGGCTCCGGGCCGCGCGCCGCTCTCAGAGACCGTGACGGTGCACGGCATTGAGGGCCTGGAGCTCGATTAGCACCGGCTCCCATCAGAAAGCTACTTTCAACGATTTCGTCCATCTAAACCACCGCGACCGTCGACGAAATAGGCGATTTATAGGGACGAAATCGTTGAATCGCCGCGGCGAGCGTCCGCTCACCAATATCACTAAGCGAAGTTGGCCGAAGGGGGCGTCGGCAAGCCTAGAATTGAGCCCATGGATATCACTCTTGCGACCTTTGACCATGCGCCGGAGACCGCACTGCGCGGCGTTCGTTTTAATAACACGTGGGTACCTTCGGAAACCTATGCGGACTCCCGCCGCGGTACCCTGACCGGACAGTACCCCCAGCGCCAAGCCGCCACGCGCATCAGTGAGGTTTTTGCTGGGGTGGGCTACGAGGTGCGTGAAGACACGGACCCTGCCGGTGACGATGTCTTCCGCCTACTTGAACAGCCCAGCCTGGAGGAACTCGACCAGGTTGAAGGCATTATTGCCGTCTGCTCCCTGCTAGGTGGAAATGCCCCGATGTCGGTACTGTGGCCGGGTGTGGCGGAAAGCGGAGAGAATAACGAGCTAGTCTCCCCTATTGATTTGGCTCCCACCCTCGCCGCCATTGCCGGGCTGGATGTGCGGCCCAATGCGCGCCTGTCCTTCGATGGGTTGAACTTGGTTCCGGTACTGCGCCATGGTGCCTCGGGGCACGCCGCGTTGTTCTTTGACAATGGCGTGCGCATGATAGATGCCGCGCTTATCGACGGCACCGCTACCCCACCCCATGAGCGTGCCCGCCTACAGGATGAGTGGGAGACGTGGAATAAATTCATCACGCTCGGCCCACTACAGTAGGCAGGTAGTCTGGGGCGCATGAGCGTACCTAACATCACCCTTAATGATGGCAATACCATCCCACAGCTTGGCTTCGGCGTATTCCAGATGGATCCGGACAAGACCGAAGAGCTGGTAGCCGAGGCCCTGCGCGTGGGCTATCGACATATCGATACCGCCGCTATCTATGGCAACGAGGAAGGCGTGGGCCGGGCAATTGCCAAGTCCGGCATCCCGCGCGAGGAACTTTTTGTTACCACCAAGCTGTGGAATGACCGCCAGACCGATGCCGCCGCAGCACTCGATGAGTCCTTGTCCAAGCTCGGCCTAGAGTATGTGGATCTCTACCTCATCCACTGGCCTACCCCGGCGAAGGGAACCTACGTCGAGGCCTGGCAGCAGCTCATCGAGCTGCAGAAACAGGGCAAGGCAAAGTCCATCGGCGTCTCCAACTTCGAGCTGGAGCACTTGGAGCAGCTGGAGCTCAAGACCGACGTCAAGCCGGCGGTCAATCAGGTCGAACTCCACCCTTACCTGCAGCGCTGGCGCGAGCTGGATGCTTTCCGCGCCCACACCATCGCTATCGAGGCATGGGGGCCTTTGGGGCAGGGGAAGAGCGATATTTTGGATGCCCCCGAGGTCACCGACGCCGCTGCGGCGCACGATGTCAGCCCGGCGCAGGTCGTCATCCGCTGGCACCTGCAAAATGGCGTCATCCTCTTCCCTAAGTCCGCCACGCCATCGCGGATCGCGGAGAATTTCGACGTCTTCGGCTTTGAGCTCACCGAGGACGAGATGGCCGCCATCACCGCCTTGGATGAGGGCGAAGAGGGGCGCGGCGGTCCGCACCCGAATGACATGAATGATGCCTAAGCCTTAGCGCCTCGGCCAAACCGGCCGGTGCGTACACAAAAGCGCCGCGGAACCAGCTTTGGTCCGCGGCGTTTATTCTGCGTGGCTTAGGCCTCCGGCAGCTCTGGGGCGATGCCGGTGCGCTCGTATTCCGCCAAGATGTCAATGCGACGCTGGTGGCGCTCCGCACGGGACCATTCTTGGCCCAGGAAGGCGTCCACGATTTCCAGTGCCTGCTCCTCGGTGTGCATGCGGCCACCGATGCCGATGAGCTGGGCATTGTTGTGCTCGCGGGCGAGGCGGGCGGTCTCTGCGGACCACGCCAGTGCGCAGCGGGCACCCTTGACCTTATTCGCGGCAATCTGCTCGCCGTTGCCGGAGCCGCCAAGCACGATGCCCAGGGAACCTGGGTCATTGACGGTGCGTTGTGCCGCTTCGATGCAAAAGGCCGGGTAATCATCCTCGGCATCGTAGGTATGGGCGCCGCAGTCAATGACTTCGTGGCCCTGCTTGGTGAGGTGTTCAGCGATCAGGTTCTTGGTTTCGAAACCTGCGTGGTCTGCTCCTAGATATACGCGCATGGCCCATATTCTACCGGCCCGGCGCGCCTTGAGGAGGTTTAGCGCCCACCCTATTTCGCATTACTTTTCCTGATAAGCTCGCGGCCAACCACTATCGCTATGAAGGAGGAAAGCCATGCCTATAACCAAACCAGTCCTCGCGCTCTACGGCGGGAGTCTTCTCGCCTGCATCATCCTGCTTGGCGTTCAGGTTTCCGGCGCCGGAGGCTTCCTCCTCCCGCTTATCGCGAGCATTCTTGCCACTTTGGCTCACCTAGGCCTGGGAGTGTTTTGGATTGCGCAGAGGGTGCGCGGGAATCCGCGCGCCAACGGGGGCGCAATTGCGGCCGGCATTATCGCGCTTCTTGCCGGCGCATCGTGGGCATCCTGGGGGCTTGTCGCGTGGGAGAACTTTCAGGCCGGCGTGGAACTTCCCTCTATCAATATCGCAGGTCTGCCGGCCTTCATCTTGACCCCGCTGACCATCGCACTGTGCGTCGGCGCTGCGATTCAGCTGCACCGACGTGAAAAGAGCGCTTAGTTCTCCTCCACCTGCGGCATTTCGGTGCGGGAGCGCTTGAGCTCGAAGAAGTAGGGGTACTGGGCAAGACGCAGGGAGGCGTCGAAAAGCTCGCCTGCTTCTTCCCCAGTAGGAATGCGGGTAATGACTGGGCCGAAGAACGCGGTCTCGCCCAGCTTGATAACCGGGGTGCCCACCTCATCGCCTACGGAAGAAATGCCGTTGTGATGGTACTCGCGCAGCTTCTCGTCATAGTCCTCGCTATTGGCTACCTCGGCGAACTCGGCCGGCAGGTCCACCTCTGCAAGCGCCTGAGCGATGATGTCATCATAGGCACCAAAACCGGTGCGCCCGCCATTGCCCTTGGCGTGAACCAGGGTGCCCATTGCGGTGTATAGCTCGTCTACCTTCTCAGGGCGCTCGGCCTTGACCTTGGCAAAGACGCGCGCTGGGCCCCAATTAGCCTTCATCATGTCCATGTAGGTGGAGTCTAGATCGCGGCCGTCATTAAGCACGGACAGGGACATTGGCTCGAACTCAACCTCAATGTCGCGCACCTTTTCCACTTCCTTAATCCAGCGCGAGGTGGCCCAGGCGAAGGGACAGGATACGTCGAACCAGAACTTTACTGCGTCAGCCATCAATACTCCTTGGATTGAAAAAGTTTGCCCCACCAGCCTAGGTGCGCGACTACTGTGGATGCAGAACTATTTTCGGCTTAGAAGGAGAATTTAGGTCATGACCTCAATAAACCTGACTCGCGAGGAAGCGGATCAGCGCTCCCGAATGATCGAGGTGCACCACTATGATGTCACTTTAGACCTCAAGTATTCGGATACCCACTTCCTATCCACCACGAAGGTGAGCTTTACCTCGCGAGAGATCGGCTCTACCTTCATAGATCTGCGCGCCGAGGAAGTGCACGAGGTGCGCCTCAACGGAAACCCGCTGCCCACGAATTCTTATAACCCCACCTACGGCATTCCGCTCTCCGGCCTCCAAGTGGCCGACTACACGCTAGAAGTCACCGCGAAGATCCCGTATTCCCGCACCGGCGAGGGCCTGCACCGTTTTGTCGACCCCGCCGATGAGAAGGTCTACCTTTATACCCAGTTTGAAACCGCCGATGCCAAGCGAGTCTTTGCCTGCTTTGATCAGCCCGATATGAAGGCAACCTATGCGCTGCATTTCAAGGCGCCCGAAGAGTGGACCATCATCAGCAATGGCCCGATGCGCTGGGAAGGCGATGTAGCCAGCACGGCTATTGACTATCCACTATCTACCTACCTGGTGGCCCTGTGCGCCGGCCCATACCACGAGGTCACCGATACCTGGCGCGGCGAGCTGACCGCGCACCCAGAAGGCAAGCCGGCCCAGCAGCTCGAGGTGCCACTTGGCATTTACTGCCGCTCTTCGCTCGCCCACGCGCTGGATGCCGAGCGCCTATTTACTGAGACTAAGCAGGGCTTTGATTTCTACCACCGCAATTTTGGTTTCCCCTACCCCTTTGGCAAATACGACCAGATTTTCGTGCCAGAGTTCAATGCCGGCGCGATGGAAAATGCCGGGTGCGTCACCATCCGCGATGAGTACGTCTTTGCTTCCCAGGCCACGCACTATAAGTATGAGCGCCGCGCAGACACCATCCTCCACGAACTGGCGCATATGTGGTTCGGTGACTTGGTCACCATGCAGTGGTGGGACGATCTGTGGCTCAACGAGTCCTTCGCCACTTGGTCCGCCGCCATCTCCCAGGCGGAGGAAACCGAATACGATACCGCGTGGGTGACCTTTGCCAATGTGGAAAAATCCTGGGCCTATCAGCAGGATCAGCTGCCGACCACCCACCCGATTTCCACCGATGCCAGCGATATCGAAACGGTGGAGCAAAACTTCGATGGCATCACCTATGCCAAGGGTGCTTCGGTGCTCAAGCAGCTGCAGGCTTATGTCGGCCGCGACAACTTCCTGGCCGGCGTGCGCCGCCACTTTGCCGCCCATGCGTGGGGTAATGCCACCTTTGATGATCTGTTGCGCCACCTAGAAGAGGCCTCCGGCCGCGACCTTTCCTTCTGGGCGCAGCAGTGGCTCAAGACCTCGGGCATCAATACGCTCAGCGTGGCGCTCAACGCGGATGAATCCGGCACGATTACCCATGCTTACCTCACCCAGAGCGGCGATACTTTGCGCACCCACCGCGTAGCGGTAGGCCTTTACAACTTGCGGGAAGGCCAGGTGGTGCGCACCGATCGCATCGAGATGGATATTGATGGCGCCTCCACCGAGATTCCTGAGCTCATTGGCCGCCCATTAGCCGATATCGATTTCTTGCTGCCCAATGACGATGACCTGACTTATTGCCTCATCGAGCTGGACGCGGGTTCCCTGCAGTTCCTGCTGGATAATATTGATAAGTTTGCCGATCCCATGGCCCGCACCCTGTGCTGGTCCACCGCGTGGGAAATGACCCGCGCCGGCACTATGCGCGCCCGCGATTTCATCCAGCTGGTAGCCCGCGGCATGCAGGCCGAAACCGAGCTTGCAGTCCTCGAGCGCATTGTCCTGCAGGCCTCTAGCGCGCTGAAGAACTACGCCGATCCACAGTGGGCCGCTCAGAGCACCCTGCTTGCCGACGCCCTCCTCGACGGCGCCCACAGCCCTGATGCCCAGCGCTCCATCATCTGCACCCAAGCGCTGGCGAAGATTCGCCTGCATGATAGCGCGCGCGAGTACCTGCGGGGCGTGCTCGAGTCCTCCGAGGATGCGGGGCTGCGCTGGTCCGCACTGGCGGCACTCGCCGCCGATGGCGCAATAGAGGACGTCACTGCTGCCTCGGATGCGCAACTCGAGCGCGATAATTCCGCCACCGGCTACTACTCTTCCCTGCGTGCCCGCGCAGCCGTGGCAACCGCCGAGAACAAGCGCGCGGTATGGGAAGAAATCGTGGCGGGAAATCTCACCAACCGCGAGCTCACTTCCAAGCTGGAAGGCCTGCTCTACCCGCATAGCGATGAATTCCTGCCCACCGCAGAGTTCTTCGACATCGCGGAAAAGGTGTGGTCTTCCCAGTCTTCAGAGGTGGCGCTTACCACCGTGACGGGTCTCTTCCCTTCCTGGGATATCACGCAGAAAGGCCTGGACCGCGCCGATGCCTTCTTGAAGAAGGAGCTGCCGGGTGGTCTGCGCCGTACGATTACCGAGCAGCGTGACCGCGTAGCCCGGGCGCTGCGCAACCGGCAGGTAGACGCTAGCTAGGCCGGCTTCCCAGCGCCGCTTCCCTTCTCAGGTAGGGGTCGCGGTGCGGGATCCTCGCCCAAGACCACTTCTACGTTGGCGATATCAGAGCGCAGCGACTCTTCAATATAGGCAAAGACCGCGCCCGACTTATTCTTCAGCAGCCGCACAAACCGCAGCAGCGGGTGCGACCGGCTGACGTGCAGGAGTTTCTGTTCTTCGGTGCGAGCGGTAGCGGCACTCATACTCTCGCGCTTAAAGACGGGCTTGAGGTTATAGCCAGCCAGGATTTCCATAATGGGCTCGCGCAGATCGTGCTGATTGAGATCGGGAGCCATATCTACCGGGATGGTGTAGCGAGAAAGGATGACGGGCTTGCCATCGACTGTATAGAGGCGCTTAATATCCCAGGCGAAGGTGGACTCACTAACGCCCAGAACCGCTGCCACGTGCTTGGGCACGTGGACTTTATTGACGGAGACCACGCGCACGGCGGTGTCGTGCCCGCGCTCGCGCAGCTGGGTGACAATATTGTCCTTATTGGTCAGGCTCAGTGTAGGGGGAACCGTGCGCACATAGGTGCCGCCACTGCGCCCGCGGCGGCGGTCAATGAGGCCTTCTACTTCCAAAATGTCTAAAGCATGGCGCACGGTCATGCGCGCAACATGGAATTCTCGGACCAATTCGCGTTCGGTAGGAAAACGCTGACCGGGTTCTAATTCATTGCGTTCGATCTTGTCGCGTAGGGCATCCGAGATACGGAGATAGGCGGGCCGCTTTCGGCTTTGGGAATTCACAGCCCCTGAGTGTAATGGACGCCCCTGGAAACCAACCCCATTAATGTGTGATGTCCATTACCACTACTTGCGTTCCTACTTGCGCAGATGTAGCTCGATTCGCGGCCTGACCTGGATTTCCGTCAGCTGGGTGGTGGGGCCTGCCTCTACCACGGTACGAATGGCACGAGCCACCTCAGCCGGGGCAATAACCTGGGAGGGATCATAATCCTGCAACCCCTTAAGCATAGGGGTATCGGTAGGCCCCGGAGCCACGGTGGATACGCGGATCCCCGGCTCAGAGATGCGCAGTCCATCGGCGAGTGCATACAACGCGTGCTTGGTCGCCGCGTAGATGACGTTATCGCCGTAGCTGTGGCGTCCAGCGCCAGAGTTAATAAAGACCACGGTGCCTTCCGCTTTGCGCAGCTGCGGCAGCAAGGCACGGGTCAGCTCAGCGGGAGCGTGCACGTTGAGGTCCATGTGCGCGCGCCAATTTTCCGGCGTGGCCTCCTCCACGGAGTACTTGGTAGCTCGCGCGGCAGCGTGGACGAGCACGTCCACGCGGTCTAGCTCCGGCAGCTTCATGCCTTCATCGAGGCCGGCGACGAGGTCGATGGCCACCGGAGTAATGGAGTCCGCTTCGGGCAGATCTGCCGCGCTCCGTCCCAGTGCATACACATGGTAATCACCGGCCAGGTCAGCGATGATTTCGCGGCCCATGCCGCCGGTAGCGCCGGTGACGACGGCGACCTTCTGCGGGGTTTCGCTTTCCGAGTGTGCTGGTGCGGTGGCGTTCTTTGTATCAGTCATGCCGCCCCATCATAGGGATCCTTTGCTTTCAGCGCCGCACCGGACCAGTCGCCGGCGGTAGCCGATTAACGGAAGCGCTTAGGCACGTCCGGCTGGCCCAAGGTGAGCATCAAGCGATTAGCCCAGTTGAAGAAGGAGGAAGCATAGATGAGGTCCAAGATGGATTGTTCATCGAATCCGGCTGCACGCAGGTCCGCGCATAGTGCCGCATCAAAGGCGAAGGGGGTTTCCGTCAGCGCCACGGCGGCGCGACGGATAAGGTCCCATTCCTTTGAGCCAAGGTCGGCGTCGATGCCCTCGTCCAAGAGGCGGTCTACAATTTCACGGTCGCCGCCTTCCTGGACGCACCGCGCCTGGTGCACGGAGGCACAGTACTCGCAGCCGTTGTAGCGCGATGCCACAGTAGCGGCGAGCTCGCGGTCCGCACGGGAGAGCCCGCCTTCGGTGTTATAGAAAATGTCCAGGTCAGTCAGCGTGCGCGCCTTCAAGGCCGCAGGGTCGCGGGCGAGCAAGCGGAAGTACTCGGAATCGATACGCTCTGGCTTGATGAGGGCATCGGTATGCACCGCGGTGAAATCCTCCTTCGCCAGCGCCTCTACCCAGGGCTTCCAGCCCAGGGAGTGATTGACAAAGTGATCCGGCAGCACGGTATTGGGCTGCAATGTAGTCGCGGTTACCTCCCAACCCGGATCGGCCACGCCGGCGGCGCGCTCGGCTGCGGGGTGGGATGCGGGATCCTCACCAGAAAGCACGCGCAGGCCGTGGACCACGCGTAGCTGGAAGGCCAAAAATGCCACCAGCTGGGACAGGCTGACGATATCCGTAGCAGACCATCCTGCGGCATCGAGGTGTCCGATCGCCTGCGGGGAGGCATCCTTGGGATGGAAGGCCAGAAGGTGCGCCCAATCGAAGGCTGCAGCTAGGCGCGTGCCCAGCGCGGCTTCCGCGGCGGTATCGCCGAAGATAAGGAAATCCCCCTGGTGGTACGGGCCGGTAGACACACTGCGCTGGCTCGCGGCGCGCACGGCGGCAACAAGATCCTCGTCGGCCTCATCGTCCAGCAGGTCGAAGTAGAAATCCGTCGCCTCGCTCGCCCGGTAGGTTGCAGCGGTAAAAGCCGCTACGGCATAGCGCTCCGTATAGGAGAACTCGCCTGGTTCTGCAGGCTCGAGCAAAGCGCTAAAGCTCAGTTGCGCATTGTCCTGTGCATCGTGGCGCGCACGGCGCAGCTGTTGCACCTCGGCGCTGGCATGGGAAAGTTCATTAATAATGTCGGTCATATTCTCAGTCCAACCTTTCTGGGGCGCGGTTATAGCCCCAAGTTTAAGTCTCCGGCACGATAGCGGGAGCCAGGGATGGCGTCAATGAGCTGGCGCGTGTACTCGGTTTCTGGGTGCGCAAAGACCTGCGCGGTAGGTCCAGATTCCACTTGCGTGCCGTGGGAGAGCACGGAGACGGTATCGGAAATTTGGTTGACTACCGCCAGATCGTGGGAGATGAAGATATAGGTAAGCTCCAGCTCGCGCTGCAGCTCGTCGAGCAAGCGCAGTATCTGCGCCTGCACGGTGACGTCGAGCGCGGACACGGCCTCATCAAGCACCACGAGATCGGGCTCAATGATCATGGCGCGGGCGATGGCTACGCGCTGGCGTTGGCCCCCGGAGAGCTCGCGGGGACGGCGGGAAGCCATGGAAGAATCCAACGCCACCAAATCAAGAAATTCGCGTGCTTTGGCACGCGCATCACGCTTGGAAGCGCCGGTGAAATTGCGCACCGGTTCGGCGATGGTATCGCCAATGCTCAAGCGCGGATCCAGCGAGCCAAAAGGATTTTGGTAGACCATCTGGATCGAACGGCGCAGCTCACGACGGTGCTTGCCACGGGCGGAGCTAATGTCTTCCCCGCCCAAGCGAATGCTGCCGGAGGTAGGCGTGCTCAACAAGGAAATGGCGCGGCCGGTGGTTGTCTTACCGGAGCCAGACTCCCCCACCAATGCATGGGTGGTGCCGCGGGCCACGGAAAAGTTGATGTCCTCCACCGCGGTGAAATCCCCGAAGCGTTGGCTCAGCCCCGCCACCTCGAGCAAGGTTTCGCGTTGCGCGGGCGCGGCGGCCCGCACAGGAGATGCGGCCTGGGAGGAAGTGGGGGCGGTGAGCGAGGGGGCGTCGGCAAGCAGGCGCTTAGAATAGGCATGCTGGGGGTCGGTGAGGACGCGAGCGGCTATGCCCGACTCGCGGACGGTGCCCTTTTCCATCACCACGATGTTATTGGCGCGGTCGCCCGCTACGGCCAGATCATGGGTAATGAAAAGGATGCCCATGGTGAGCTCTTCGCGCATCTCATCCAGGAGGTCCAGGATGATCTTCTGCACGGTGACATCGAGCGCGGAGGTAGGCTCATCGGCGATGATAAGCTCCGGCTCCAATGCCACGGCCGCGGCAATGAGCACGCGTTGCTTCATGCCGCCGGATAGCTCATGCGGGTACTGGTCATAGCGGCGCTGCGGATCATCAATGCCCACGCGCTCCAGAAGCTCCAGTGCACGCTTTTTCCGGGAGGCCTTATCGCCCTGCCCGTGGATGGCCATGCCCTCCTCCACCGAGGCACCGATGGTCTTGAGCGGGTTAAGCGAGTTATTGGGATCCTGCGGAATAAGTCCAATACGGCGACCGCGCAGTTCCCGCCATTGCTTTTGGGAATACTGGGTAACGTCGTGGCCGTCGAAAGTAATGGTGCCAGAAACGATCGACGCATTGTCTGGCAGCAGGCCGATGGCGGCCATGGCGGAGGTGGACTTGCCGGAACCGGACTCGCCAACGATGGCGGTCATTTCGCCAGGTTTTACTTCAAACTCAATGCCACTTACCGCTTCTACCTCACCATGGGCGGTGCGGTAGGTAATGGATAGATCACTAATGCTAAGCAGGGACATTAGGCCGCCTTTCGCAGTGTCTGGCTGAGGTGGTTGGCCGCGAGGACCACCGCGACGATGGCAAGGCCCGGGGCGATGGTCAACCAGCCGGCCGTGGCGATGTAATCGCGCGATTCAGAGATGAGCAAGCCCCATTCCGGGGTTGGGGGCGGTGCGCCATAGCCCAGGAAGCCTAGGGTGGCTAGCTGCAAAATGGCCAGGCCAAATTGCAGCGCTGCTACAGCGAAGACCGCGGTGAGTGAATTGGGAAGGATATGGCGCACGAGCACTTGGAAGGGAGAACCGCCGGAGCCGTAGGCGGCTTCGACGAAATCAGAGCCGGCAACGCTAAGCACCTGGGAGCGTGCAAGGCGTGCAAAGGTGGCCACGGAGGTGATACCTACCGCGATGGCGGCATTGAAGATGCCGTGTCCGAGCACGATGATGACGGACAGGGAGAGCAACAGGCCGGGAATGGACAGCAGCACGTCCACGATGCGCATGATGACGGCATCGACCCAGCCGCGGCGCACTCCGGCGATGATGCCCAAAATGGTGCCGACGATGAGGCCGAAGAGTACGGCCAGCAGCGCGCCAAGTAGGGATTGGCGCGCGCCATAGACCACGCGGGTATAAAGATCACGACCGACGGCATCAGTGCCGAACCAGTGCTGAAAACTGGGTTGCAATAGCGCCGTGGTGTCCCCGCCCTGGTTAGGGTCCTGGGAGGTAAATAGTTGGGGGAATAGCGCGCAGAGCACCGCTAGGCCCAGCACAATCAGCGAGAGGATGGTGCCCGGGGTGAGCTTCAGCTGTATGGATTTAAGCTTCATGCTTGGACCTTCTTCTCGTTTATTGCGGGGGTATCGGTGGTGGTGGCGGTGGGATTGTCAGATGCCGTGTCATGCTTGCGCTCGCGCAGGCGCACGTCAAGCACTGGGTAGAGCAGGTCCACAATCAGATTGATAAGGACAAAGACGGCGGCGGCAAGCACCACAATGGCCAGCAGCACCGAGGTATCGCGGTTAGCCACCGCATCCACGGTGAGCGCACCGATGCCGTGGCGGGCGAAGACCGCCTCCGTCACCACGGAGCCGCCGACGAGTTCACCAAAGGTAAGACCGGCCATGGTCAGCGCCGGCAGCAGCGCGTTGCGCAGGACGTTGCGCCACAACAACCAGGCACCGCTAGCACCCTTGGCGCGTACTACCTGCACGAAGGACATATCCATTACCTCATCGATGGAGCGCAGCAGCACCTGCGCTAGCGGTGCGGCCACGAAGATGGCCAGGGTAATTACCGGCAGGATGAGGCTTTGAGCGTCGCTCGCGCCGATGACTGGTACCCAGCCCAAGCCAAAGGAGAAAATCTGGATCAAGATGATGCCGATCCAGAAGGTGGGCAGGGAAACCATCACGGAGGGCAGGCTGCGGAAGAAACTGCGCAGCCAGGAAAATGGGCCAAAGGTGGAGACAATAGCCACGACGAAGGCCAGGACCACTCCTACAAGGAAGGCGAATACTGCCAGTGCCAGCGTGGAGGGAAGGGCATCTGCCAGCATCTCCGATACGGCGGTACCAGTGGCGACGGAAAAGCCGAAATCACCGGTGAGGAACCCGCCGAGCGCGCTGAAGTAGCGGCTCAGCAGTGGCTCATCGGCGCCATAAACCTCGCGGATAGCGGCCAGCTGCTCGGCGTTGAGCCCCAAGTTGGGGTTGTCATAACGGGTCGCGACGGCGTCACCAGGCAGTGCCGCCAAAAGAATGAAAGAAAGGGTGAAGGTTGCCCAAATGACGAGCACGGCTTGGCCAATGCGCAGGGCAATAGTTTTCAGGCTCATAGATTAGTCCTCCCCTTCCGCGGGGTTGATTTCTACCGCATAGAACGACGGGCGGCCGATGGCCTCGGTGCTAAAGCCTTCGATATATGGCTGGAAACCATAGACCTGCGGCTCTTCAAACATGGGCAGGATATAGGCCTGTTCGGACAGGTAGTCCTGCATGCGGCCGGTCATGGCGAGGCGATCCTTCTCACTGCTGAGATTGAAGTAATCCTCCACCAGTTTCTGCAGTTTCTCATCGCCAAAGCTATCGGTCTCCTCGTCATAGTTGAGGAAAGAATTGCGCCCGGTGCCATCTAGCCACGTGGCCAAGGTATCCACGTTGGCACGGCCAGTCATGGTGTGGCGTACCTGCACGGTATCTTGGTCCTTCATGGCCTTCTGCTGCGCAGAGCGGTCACCTGGGTTGAGGTTGGCCTCGATGCCGACGTTTTTAAGCATCTCCTGAGCCTTGGTGAACATCTCTTTAGAGCGCGGCTGTGGAACGGCCTCATTGAAGGTGACAGAAAGGCGCTTGCCGTCCTTTTCGCGAATGCCATCTTCGCTTGGGCGCCAGCCGGCCTCATCGAGCAGGCGCTTGGATTCTTCTGGATCGAAGGCATAGTTCGCGGACTGATCCTTATAGCCAATAGCCGTCTTGGCCAGGATCGAGGTGCCCTTGGCGTAGGAATCAGAAAAGAGGGTGTCCAGGATGTTATCGCGGTCGATGGCGTGGATAATGGCCTGGCGCACGCGCTTATCTTCCAAGAGTGGATGGCGGAAGTGGAAATGGAAGCTATTATTCACGCCACGGGTGGGGGCGGCGAAAATCTGCAGGTTTTGATCCTTCAGGTGCTTCTCATCGGGAGCTTCGATCTGGCGCGCGACATCGGACTGGCTGGCCACAAGCGAGCCCACGCGCACGGAGTCTTCGGCCGCGAGCACGATATTGATGCCCTCAATATCGGCCGGGCCCTGGTGATCCTTGCGGGCCGGGGGCGCCCAGTCATAATCCTCGCGCTTCTTGAGCACCAACTTGGTGCCCAGCTCTTCTTCCTCAATGACGAAGGGGCCCGAACCGGAAATCGCGGTGGCATTGCCCGGCGCGAAGCCGGTGTCATCCAAATCCAGGGTGGCATTAGAAAGCAGGCCCTGGTTCATCACGGAGGTGGACTGCGGGAAGCCTGGGGAAGGCTCGCTGAAGTAGAACTTTACCGTGTAGTCATCGATGACCTCGGACTTTTCATAGTTGGGCAGCTGCTCCGATGGAGTGAGCATGCGGTCTTCGTCACCTAGGGCATAAAGGTCATAGTTCTTCTTCACGTTCGCGGCATCCAGGCGGGAGCCATCAGAGTAGGTCACGCCCTTTCGAATCTTGAAGGTGAATTCGGTGTTGTCCTTATTTGCCTTGGGGATCTCCTCCGCAATCCACGGGTGCAGCTCGAGCGTATCCGGGTCCTGCCAGAGCAGGCGGTCCGTGATGTTATTGAGCACACCACCATTGGGGTAATAACCACCAGAGGGCGGATAGAGGTTATTGAACATATTGGGCTCGACATAGGTGACCATGCCATCTTCCGCGGCGTGGGAAGTAGAGGCGCACGAGGTAAGCGAGAGAGCTAGCGCGCCACTGGCTAGGACCGCAGCCACAGGCCGCAGGAGCCGAGAAAGTTGCTTCATAAAAGCTCGAGTTCCTTTAAGTCTTAAGTAGTACTCGCCCATTAGACCACACACCTTCCCTCAAATACAAGACCGTACGGTCTACTTCATTACCTGGCAAAACAATAGTTTATAAATCCACTGATAGACCTTCTGGTCTATTTTATTCTTACTGCCAGGTCCAATGATCCTGAAAGGGCCTGAATGTGGCACGATAGGAGGTATGTCTACTCCAGCAATCGCGATCGTCGGCATGGGCCCGCGCGGCATTTCCATCTTGGAACGCCTCTCCGCCCGCATGGACGATTCCAGCGACCCCATTACCGTCCACCTCATCGATGACGCCCAACATGGCGCCGGCCGCATCTGGGAAACGGACCAAACCAAAACCCTGTGTATGAACACCCGCGCCGGCGCGGTCACCCTCTTTACCGAGCCCGGCTCCACCGTGGATGCCCCTGTGCTCGAGGGCCCCATTCAGTACGAGTGGATCCAGCTGCTGCGCGGCGATGGCGAGAATAGCTCCGCCGCCAAGCGCGAGCTTTTTGAGCAGCACCCACCGGCCGCACATATTGCCCAGGACTACCGCGAGGAACTCGCGGCTACCCGCCCCGAATCCAACCCTTCGCGCGCACTGTATGGCGAGTACCTGCGCTGGGTCTATGACGTGGTCATTGCACGTCTGCCCAAGGGTATTTCCACCGTGAATCACTTCAGCCGGTTGGAGACCATCAAAGAGGACGGTCACCAAGACGTCCTCCACCTAGCCGATGGCTCCGAGGTGCGCGCCGATGCCACGGTACTGGCCTATGGCTGGATGACTCCGGAATACAACGAGCAAGAAAAGCAGTTGGCCGCTTCCGGTTTGAACTGGATCGCCCCTAATAACCCGGTAGAGCAGGACTATGCCGCTATCCCCGCCGGCGAGGACGTGCTGGTACGCGGTCTGGGCATGGGCTTTTATGACATTATGGCGCTGACCACCATCGAGCGCGGCGGCAAATTCGTGGAGGATCCTTCCGCGCGCTCCGGCCTGCGCTATGAGCCTTGCGGGCAAGAGCCTAACTTCATTATTTCCTCCGGCCGCGGCTACCCCTACCACCCCAAGTCCGAGTACGGTGAGCTGCCGCCTACCATGCCGCGCCGCCGCCTGAAGGAGGTCATTGCGGAGCTCAGTGGCGCCCAGGACATCGACTTTGATGCCCAGGTTTGGCCCGCCATCGCGCGCGATAGCTACGAGGCTTATATCACCACCTTGGAGCGCGTGCGCCCGGATTCCCTCCTGCGCCCGCGCGCAGAGATTCTCAAGGCTATCGATGCCACCGCCCCCGATGAGCTGGGCGCGGCCATTGCGCCCATGGTCGCCGAGCCATGGGACATGAACGATCTCATGTACCAGATTGCCGGGTTTACCGGGGACATCGCTGAGCTCACCGAGCACATTGCCCAGTCCATGGAAGGCGATATTCGGGAGGCCGCCGCCGGCCATGACTCCCCCATCAAGGCCGCGCTGTGGTCACTGTCGCAATCGCGCAAGCCGGCCTCTATCCTCGGCGCAGAGGGTCGCTACACCCGCGAGTCCCGCACCGGCCGCTACGGCCAGGTCATGTCCTTTGGCCAGATGATCGGCTCCGGCCCACCACTCTTCCGCGTGCGCCAGTTGCTAGCGCTTGTCGACGCCGGCCTAGCCCACTTCCTAGGCGATCACCCCACCGTGTCCATCGAGACCGATCACTTCACTTTGACCTCCGGCCCGCGCTCGGCTTCTGCGCCCACGCTTGTCGACGCCTTTATGCACCGCCCCGATATCCGCACTACCGGCGATGCCATGACGCGCTGCTTGGTGGATTCCGGCCGCGTGCGCCCCTTCCCCGATCACGGCCAACCCACCGGCTCCCCAGAGACCGATGGGGCTACCCGCCGCACCGTTCACCCGGACGGCGAGTTGGATGCACGCCTGCACATCGTGGGCATCCCCACCTATTCCCAGTGGCCGGACACCACCATTTCCCCCATGCCGGGCACGGACCCGCTCATGCTGCAGGAAACCGACAAGGCTGCCGGTTCCCTCCTTGCCGTGGTGCGCTCCTAGCCACCGCATCTGCGCTATGGGCCCAGTGCCGCGGCCTATAGCGCGTCGAGGGCCTGCTCCAAGTCTGCGAGCAGGTCATCGATGTCTTCAATGCCGATGGAGATGCGCACCAGATCCTCCGGCGGCACCAGCTCGGACCCTTCCGCGGATACGTGCGTCATATTCTTTGGATGTTCGATGAGCGATTCCACTCCGCCCAGCGACTCCGCCAGGCAGATAAGCCGCGTATTGAGGCAGATCTGCTTGGCATGCTCCGCGCTATGGAAGCGAACGGACATCATGCCGCCGAAGCCACGCATCTGCTGTGCCGCCAGTTCATGCCCCGGGTGCTCCTTGAGCCCCGGGTAGAGCACCTGTTTGACCTCGGGTCGGCCCTGCAGAAATTCTGCTACCTTTTGCGCATTGGTGCAGTGGCGGTCCATGCGCACCGACAGCGTCTTGATACCACGGGCGGTAAGGTAGGCGTCGAAAGGCGAGCCCACCGCGCCCACATTGCCCTGGAAGTAGAGCAGACGCTCGTCCACGTGGGCGTCATTAGTCACTACCGCGCCACCCAGTACATCTGAATGCCCGCCTAAGTACTTGGTGGTCGAGTGCAGCACGTGGTCGGCGCCGAGTTCCAGTGGGTTCTGCAGGTAAGGCGTGGCAAAAGTATTGTCCACCAGCACCTGCGCGTTGCCCTTAATCTTGGCCACCGCGGCAATATCGGTGATATTGAGCGCCGGATTGGTGGGCGTTTCCAGCCAGATAAGCTTGGTATTCTCTTGGACCGCGGCCGCAACTGCAGCGGTATCGCTGGTGTTCACGATGGACATTTCCACGCCCCACTCAGTGAAATCATTGAGCAGGCGGTAGGAACCACCGTAGGCATCATTGCCTAGGATGACGTGATCTCCTGGGCGCACCAGGATGCGGATCAAGGTATCGGCAGCGGCCATGCCGGAAGAAAACACGCGTGCATACTCCGCGCCTTCCAGTGCCGCTAGGGTGCGCTCCAGCGAGCGCACGGTCGGATTGGCCACACGGCCGTATTCGAATCCGCCGCGCAGCTGCGCCAAGCCGTCTTGCGCAAACGTGGTCGAGGCATAGATGGGCACGTTGATAGAGCCCATGTGCGGATCCGGGTGATAGCCGCCGTGGATGGAACGGGACGTAAAGCCTTGAGCGAGGTTCTGCGTGCTGCGTTCTGTCATAGCCACACAGTCTAGACCAAGCTGTTCATTTCCTACGGGGAGATGAGTATTTATTTTCAAAAACCTTAGCCTGGGGCCCGTCGAACTTTCAGGAGCAACCCCTACAATGGGCGTGGTTCCCATTGTCCACGACTAAGAAAGAATGATGAATACGCAATTCTTAGCCTCAGCCGCTTCCACCACGGACTCGGCCGTCGAGTCCGTGTCCAGTTTTTGGAATGACGAGAAGGTGCAAAGCTGGCTTATCGAGCGCCCGATTCGCATCGCCATCATCCTTATCCTGGCCATTATCGCCCACGGGCTCCTCCGCCGAGTTATCAACAAAGTGGCCGAAAATAGCATTAAATCCTCCGGACTAGATAAGCAGCGCCTCCGCGGGAAATTCAAGGGCCGCGCTAACCGTGCCGAGCTCAGCCAACAAGAAGAGGCCATGCGCCAAACCCGCGAGACCCGGCGCGCCTCCCGCATCAAGACACTTGCCGGCGTAGCCCGTTCTGCCGCCATCATCTTCGTCTGGGTGTGGGCCATTATCGCTATCCTGGATGAGTTAGAGGTCAACGTTGCACCGCTTATCGCCTCCGCCGGTGTCATCGGCGTTGCCCTCGGCTTTGGCGCACAGGCGCTGGTGAAGGACTTCCTTTCCGGCATCTTCATGCTCATTGAGGACCAGTACGGCATTGGTGACGTGGTTGATTTGGGCAATGGCGTCTTTGGCGACGTCGAGTCCATCTCCCTGCGCATCACCACGGTCCGCGATATCGATGGCGCCCTGTGGTACGTGCGCAATGGTGAAATTCTCCAGGTGGCCAACCACTCTGATGAGTACTCCGTTGCCCGCATCCAGATTCCGGTAGGTCTTTCTAATGACCCAGAGGTTGCTGGCGAAGTCATTGAGGACGCAGTGAAAGAAGCCGCACAGGACGATAAGGTGCGCAAGCTCATCCTCAGCACGCCACGTGTGGACGGCATGTCTGGCTTTGAGCCGGATTATGTATCCTTCCGCGTCTCGACCAAGACCTTGCCGGGCAAGCAGTGGGACGTTCAGCGTTTCCTGCAGTCCCGCGTGCTCAATGTCATGCACACTAAAGGTATTACTACCCCCTACCCTCACGGCATCGGCATTTCCGATCCCCGCAAGGAAGAAGAAGAGTAAATGGATTCTGTTTATGAGGCCATTGGCGGCATGGAAACCTTTGAGCGCCTCGTCCACGGCTTTTATTCCCAAGTCAAAGAGGACGATGTCATCGGCCCAATGTACCCCGATAATGACTGGGAAGGCGCCGAGCAGCGCCTTACCTGGTTCTTGGCACAGTATTGGGGTGGCCCGCAGCTCTTCTCTGAAAACCACGGCCACCCGCGCCTGCGCATGCGCCACGCCCCTTACCCCATCGATATCACCGCGCATGACCGGTGGTTAGAGCTTATGGGTAACTCCCTCGCCAAGATCGACGAGGAAACCATCCCGCCGGCCTACCGCGAGATGATCTGGGATCATATGCAGCGCGTAGCAGTCATGATGATCAACAAGGCACCATAACCGCACCGTCTTCCCCGCGCATGAGACAAGCCCACACTATGGGGACCCGATGCTTAGTCTTCCCAGTCAAAGGCCTTACGCACAGGCTCGGAGACCAGACGGCCACCACGAGTCATTACGCCACCTTCTAGGCCCGGGAAGCGCTTGATGGCGGCATCCAGGTTGTCATTGGCCACCGCGCGGATGTACAGCAGGGTCGCAGAAGACAACGCGCGGGTGGAGGTATTAGCCACCGCACCCGGCATATTCGCCACGCAGTAGAACAGGGTGTCATGCACCTTGAAGGTTGGTTCATCGTGAGAGGTCTTCTTGGAGTTTTCGAAGCAACCGCCCTGGTCGATGGCCACGTCCACGAGAACAGCGCCCTTCTTCATCTTCTTCACGGTCTCCTCGCGCACCAGTTTCGGCGCAGCGGAACCTGGAATGAGCACGGCACCGATGACGAGGTCGGCTTCCTGTAGCTCCTTTTCGATGGTGGCCGGATCCGAGATCAGAGTGCGCACGCCACCGGCGTACTGGTCATCGAAGCGCTGCAAGACGTGTGGATCAAGGTCCAGCACGGTGACTTCGGCGCGCAGGCCGTGGGCCATCGCAACGGCGGAGGCACCAACTTGGCCGCCGCCGATCACGACGACGCGTGCCGGCTGGGTGCCCGGAACGCCAGAGACCAGCAAACCGCGGCCGCCCTGGGTGGACAGCAGGTGGTGGGTGCCTTCGATAACGGCAAGGCGGCCAGCCACCTGGGACATTGGAGTCAGCAGCGGCAACGTACCGTGGCGGTCGGTGACCGTTTCATAGGCAATCGAGGTGGTATTGGCCTCCACCAGTGCCTCCGCCAGCGGGCGGTCCGCAGCGAGGTGAAGGTAGGTAAAGACGGTAAGGTCCGAGCGCAGGTACTTGTACTCGGACTCGAGTGGCTCCTTGACTTTGAGCAGCAGTTCCGCCTGCGACCACGTCTCTTCCGCTGAGTCCACAATTGTGGCACCGGCATCCTTGTAGGCAGAATCGGGGAAGGATGCGCCTTCACCGGCACCGGTTTCAACGAACACTTCATGGCCATCAGCAACGAGGGTTTGCGCTCCCATAGGGGTGAGAGCCACGCGGTTCTCGTTATTCATGATTTCTTTTGGTACCGCAATACGCATTACACCGTCTCCTTGTAGGTGCAGGAAATTACTTTTACATTTCTAGAGTAACGCAGCACACGTTTAGCTGGGTGTCTAATCTAAAAGTCACATAGCCGAAAAAGCACGAACCTATATAACTACCGTTATTGTCCTGCTAGACGAGGGTTTTGCGAGATAAGCACCACTCCTCACCCTCCCAAAGGTGGACCGCTTTTGGGGGTCCATGTTCTCCGAGGAGGAGGCCCTCGCCGAGTCTTGCGGTAGATGGATGGGCTTAAAACAGCGAGAGGCGGGTGGACCGATAAATGCTGCCGAAGGGGGCGTCGAGACGCACCCAGCGGCCCAGCTGAGCCACGCGCAAGTGGCGTGGCACGTCCATCGGGGCGGAAAATCCAGGAATAAGGCCCAGGTTGGTGCACGCAAAGATCATGCGCATAGGGATTTCCACCGTGGCGCCATCGCTTTCTACGGTAACGACGGTTTGATTCAAGAGGCTGGACGGCGGGCCCATGGGGCCGGAAAATTGCCGGGTCAATTGCTGACCTTTATCGGAAAGTTCGCGAACAACGGTGACCGGCAAGGTATCGACCACACTGTAGCCTGTCGCCGGCGGCAAGGCTCCCGGCCAGGATGGATCGCGGGCAGGACCCAAATCTAACGTGCCGCTAGATTCATGCTCTTTGAGCTGCTCGGCGAGCGTGGCGGCAGAAACCACAGCTCCATCGCGGGAAGCCACGCCTTGGACGCGGCGGGAGGCAACCACCTCGAAGGGGGTGGTGACAAAGACATCGACGACGTCGTCAGTCAGCTGGCGCAGCCGCACCGAAGCGCCCGCGTCCAAGCCGACTGCGCGCGTGACAAGGGCCCGAAGGCCAGGTCCACCGCTTCCAATTTCTAGAGTCTCGGTGACCATACCTTCGGGCCCTGCCTTTCTAATCTGTGCTCTGCTCCGCGGTTAATTAGCCGCGGTATTTTGCAGAATATCCTTTTCCTGTTCCGTCAGCGGACGAGGAGTCTGCTGCTGACGATCGATGACTACCTGCACGCACTCCACAGTTGCCGCGACTTCCCCTTGGTCATCCTTGACCTGCTGGGTAGTGGTAAACGAGGTGGTGCCAATCTGCGAAATGGTAGTTTCTACCTCCACCGTAGTGGTGTCCTTAAACTCCATCGGGCGCAGGAAGTCCACATCCAGGTGGCGCACGAATGCAATGAAGTCGAGGCCCTTGGAATAAATATGCTCCTTCGCAAAGGCCAAGCGCGCCTCCTGGGCGAGCTCGATGTAGTTTGCATTCATCATGTGGCCGTACATATCAAAGTCCGACCAACGGGTTTGAATACGGTACGTGTGCACGCTTGGGGTTGCCATTTTTCTCCTCAGTTAAGGCGTCAGCTTCTTAGCGGGTCAGCTTGCGGTGGGTCACGCGGGAAGGACGGGCCGCCTCTTCACCGAGTCGATCGACCTTATTCTTCTCATAATCGCCGAAGTTACCCTCAAACCAGAACCACTGGCCTTCTTCCACATTGCCCTCCCAGGCCAAGATGTGGGTACAGGTGCGGTCCAAGAACCAGCGGTCGTGGGAAATGACCACGGCGCAGCCTGGGAACTTCTCTAGCGCGTTTTCCAGCGAGCCGAGGGTTTCCACGTCCAAGTCGTTGGTCGGCTCGTCAAGGAGGATCAGGTTGCCGCCCTCCTTCAGAGTCAGCGCCAAGTTCAGGCGGTTGCGCTCACCACCGGAGAGAACCTTGGATGGCTTCTGTTGATCTGGGCCCTTGAAGCCGAAAGCGGACAGGTAAGCACGCGAAGGCATCTCGTTCTGACCCACGTGAATATAATCCAGACCGCCGGAGACGACCTCCCACACGGTTGCCTCGGGGTCGATATTCTCACGGTTCTGGTCCACGTAGGACAGCTTGACGGTATCGCCCACCTCGACAGAACCGGCATCCGGCTGCTCCAGGCCAACGATGGTCTTAAACAGGGTGGTCTTACCCACGCCATTCGGGCCGATAACGCCCACGATGCCGTTGCGCGGCAGGGTGAAGGAGAGGTCCTTAATCAAGGTGCGACCATCAAAGCCCTTCTGCAAGTCCTTGACCTCCACGACCTTATTGCCCAGGCGCGGCGGGGTAGGAATCTGGATCTCTTCGAAGTCGAGCTTCTTGTACTTCTCGGCCTCAGCAGCCATCTCTTCGTAACGCTCCAGACGAGCCTTATTCTTGGCTTGGCGAGCCTTCGCACCGGAGCGTACCCACTCCAGCTCGTCCTTCAAGCGCTTGCGCAGCTTCGCATCCTTCTTGCCGGCGACCTCCAGGCGCTCCTGCTTCTTATCCAGGTAGGTGGAGTAGTTACCCTCATACGGGTAGAGCTTGCCGCGGTCAACCTCACAAATCCAGCCCGCGACATGGTCGAGGAAGTAGCGGTCGTGGGTTACGGCCAAGACAGCACCCGGGTAATCGGCCAAGTGCTTCTCCAACCACTGCACGGACTCGGCGTCTAGGTGGTTCGTAGGCTCGTCGAGCAGCAGCAGGTCCGGCTCGGTGAGCAGGAGCTTAGCTAGCGCTACACGACGGCGCTCGCCACCAGAAAGGTTGGTCACTGGGGCGTCGGAAGGCGGGCAGCGCAAAGCTTCCATGGCCTGCTCGATCTTGGAATCAACCTCCCAAGCATCGGCGGCGTCCAACTCTTCTTGCAGCTTGCCCATCTCTTCCATGAGCTCATCGCTGTAGTTGGTGGCCATTTCCTCAGCGATCTGCTCGAAGCGCTGCTTCTTTTCAAAGATATCGCCCAAGCCCTCTTCGACGTTGCCGCGCACGGTCTTCTCGTCATTGAGCGGCGGCTCCTGCTGCAGGATGCCCACGGTGGCACCTGGATCCAGGAAAGCCTCGCCGTTGGAAGGCTGGTCCAGGCCGGCCATGATCTTCAAGATGGAGGATTTACCGGCACCGTTAGGGCCGACCACACCAATCTTGGCACCTGGGTAGAACGCCATTGTTACATCGTCAAGGATGACCTTATCGCCAATTGCCTTGCGCACGTTTTTCATCGTGTAGATGAATTCGCCCACTTTTACCCCTTTGCAAAAATTTGGGAGACGTATTTATCTACACAAACACTACATCAGAACCACCGCCCAAGTGCCTCGGGTCAGGTACACCCGAGGCGATCAAGCCGGGGAGGAAACGCTTAAGCGTTCACTGGGGCGGATTCTGCCTCGGCAGCCTCCTCTTCCACTTCGGCGTCGAAGGTATCTTCTTCCCCACCGCGTGCAGCTGCGGCTCGTTCGGCTAGGTAGCGGTCCGCTGCGGTATCGGCAGCGGTATCTCCCTGCCCCGCCTGCTGCGACGGCAGGCTGTGGTCCACGTCCGGTTCGATGGCGTTGTCCCCTAGTTCTGGGACCGCAATATTTTCCTGGTTGTACTGCGGAGCAAGCCGCTTCGTACCGATAACGTGGCGGTTTAGATCCAGGCCTACATACTGCGCCTTAATGAAAGTGCGGAAGTGATCGGTGCCCTGGTCATCGCGCCATTGTTCTGTCACTAAGGAGCCCACGATGATCAGCGGCATGCCTTTAGCCAGGGATTTGCGCACATTGATGGCGAATTGATTCCACATTTCGACGTCGATGTAGAGGTGGTCTACGTCGCGCCACTGCGGGGCTTTGGAGTTGTGTCCTTCCGGATCATTGGCGCCGGCATCGACCTGACGGTCCGGAATTCGGCGCGAGGAGGCAACGCGCAGTTTGGCCTTATAGGCCCCAGTTGACGTCTTGGTCAGGATGGGATCGCGAGTAAGGCGACCGGTCAAGGTAATTGGGTATTGGGACATGGTGCTAGAAAATCCTTTGCTGGATAGTTGGATAGGCGAGTTCGGTTTTCCTCGCTCGCTTCCACATCCTGATACCAGCGCGCAAGCCGCACCATGCCGACCACCTTTAGCCTGTGAATAACTTGTTGTGCCCGTCAACAGAACTAGGGATTTGGGGTGATTTTAAACAGGTTATCCACAGGCTAGCGCCCGCGGAAGCTCGATTCATCACCGTGGCCCATATCCTGCAGCATCGCGTTATAGCGTTCGAGTTCGGCATCATCGTCCGCATCCGCCTGCATATCGTGGCGGCGAGCTGTAGCGCGATCATCGCTGAGCCAATCCAGGAAGAGCTTGCCAAAGACGATGACCAGCGGGAATTGACCAAAGCCCCACGCGATGCCGCCGCCCACGCGTTGGTCTTGGAGCAGATCCTGATTCCAGGGCAGCTCCAAATACTGGTAGAGGTCTGCCCCCAACACGCTTTGCAGCTGCATGAGATACACACCGGCAAAGAGGTGGAATGGCATGGAAAGGAACAACACGGCCAATCGGAACGGGGTGGAGTGGCGCTTGGGCAGCGGATCCGGCCCGATGATTTCCCAGAAATAGAAGCAGCCGGAGATGATGAACATAAAGTTCATAATGAGGTGGCCGGCGTGCTCGGAGATAGCGAATTGATATAGGCCCGGGAACAAATACAGCACGTAGAGGAAAAATAGGTACTGCACGAGGTTGACGAATGGATTAGTGATAAACCCGACGATCTTGGACTGGGTGGCCGCCAGCGCATAGTCGTGCAGGCTAGGCTTTCCCTTCGGCCCCGCTTCAAAAGCCTCCATAAGTAAGGTCAGCGGCGCTCCCAGGACGAGCAGGAGCGGTACCGCCATGGACAAAATCATGTGCACCAACATGTGCATGGAATACATCGCGGGCATGTAAAGACCTAGGCCGGTAGACATTACAAGAGTCAGGCCAAGCGCACCGCACATAAACCATGCGGTGCGCCCCTTGCTCCAGGTCAGGCCACGCTTATGCACGCGGTAGACGCAGTAGCCATAGGCCGCGGCCAAGAGCAGGCCAATGGTGCCGAACATGATGTCAAAGCGGAACATGGTCCACACGTTGAGCACCGTAGGCTTTTCAAACAGCTCATAGCCCATCAAAATCTGCATCGAGTTGAGGTTAGGATCGCGCGGCGCCGGCGGCACAGTGCGGCCCAGCGTAATGGCCACGCCAATGGTGGCGGCCATGACCGCTACTTCCACGATGGCAATGCGAAGAAAAAGGCGTGGATTCTTGCCCAGCTGCGGGATGGTGAGTTCACGGTGTGCGAGGCCGAAAATGCCCAACAAAATCGTCAGCACGAACTTGGTAATCAGAATGATTCCGTACGCGGAATCCACCAGATCGGAGATATTCATGCGGATAAGCGTGTTAATCAAGCCCGAAACAGCGAGCACCACAATAGCCATAAAGGCGATACCGGAGTAGCGCTTCACCGCAAAGGCGAGATTGGGGCCGAGACGCCGACCGTGGGCGATAAGCGCCATAAGCCCGCCTACCCAGAGCATGACAAAGACCAAGTGCCACAGCAGCGAATTGGTGCCGTAATCATGGTCGCCGCCCGCCGCGGAGTGGCCTTCCATGCCAATTGGTACGACCTGCATTATGGACAAGAAAAGCAGGACTGGCTGCATGGACCAGCCGCGACCCACGAGACCGAGAATGCCCACTATTAGGGCGATGACCACGGAGATTGCCCACACAATGGTGGTGGAAATTTCCGTCAGCGCCATTTTCAAAATAGAAGGAGTGAATACCTGAGAAAAGGGCGCGCCGGTGAGGTCGGACATAATGAGCGGAATTTCCACGAGCCCCACGGCCGCCACACCAAAGGAAGCCCACGTACCGGTGCGCGCGGCGATGTGGCCGTCGACGGACAAGGGGGCATCGATAAGCGCAGCGTTGTTTCCGCGCGGAGCGATGAGGAAGGACGAGGCCAAGAAAGAGCCCACGGATAAAGCCATGAGAACCCACGCCATGCCACGAAAAAGTGGCAGGCCAAAGGTGGTTATGCGACCGGGATCCGGAATGCCCAAGGCAGCTAGGGAATCGGCTAGGAGAAACAGGGAAATAAAACCGGCAACTAGGCCGGCAATAAGCATCGCTGCGATATAAATTCCCCAGGAAGGGCGGGGCTTCCTACCCGCCGCGTTCACACTGTTAACCTGTTCATTTGCCATAGTGCGCATTGTATAGCGCGACCTAGTTTCGCACATAACACACGTTTTGTCTTTACATGTGTCATCATGGAGCTTATGGACACCCGTCAACTTCTTTATTTCCGCGCCGTTGTAGACAATGGCTCATTCACGCACGCTGCTGAATCCCTCGATATGACCCAGCCATCCCTGAGCCTTTCCATCCGGAAGCTAGAAAAAGAACTGAACACGCAGCTGCTCTCGCGCGGGCGCTCTGGCGTCTCCACCACTGAGGCTGGCGATTATGTCTACGAAACGGCCGTTAAGGTTGATGCACTACTGAGCGAAACCCAGCGCCATATCAGCGAAATCACCGGCGATAAAGCCAGCACCGTGTCGCTAGCCTCCGGCGCTATTTTGAACTGGGAATTTACCCCTGCCGCCCTCGCTGAGCTCAAGCGGATTTACCCCACCGCCAATATCTCGCTGGATGACGCCAAGCCAGCCACCGCTATCAAACACCTACTGGATGGCCAGGTGGACCTAGCGCTCTTGCCGACGTCCGATCCGAAGGCCTTCATTCGCCGCTACTCCCCCGAACTCACCGTCCACCAAGTGGCCACGTTCGACTACTCCGTCGCCCTTCCCCAGCGCCTCGCCGAGTTGGAATCCCCCGTCTCCCTCGCCGAGCTGAAAAAGGAAACTTGGCTTGTCCCACCGCGCAGCCGCGAAGTTCCTGAACTGGCCGAGTTCTATCACGACCTATGGAATAGCCGCCCGGGTCTCAAGCCGGAACAGACCCAGGAGGTCGCCAGCCTCAATAGCGCGATTCCCATGGTCTCCAGTGGCCTCGGCGTCAGCATCGTGCCCAATTGTGCGCCCGCTATACAGCCGCACGGCATTATCACCCGCCCCATTGCTGATCACCTGCCGCGCTACTACGCCATCGTGGCCTACCGCACGGATCGCGAGCTGACCGCAGCTGCCCAAGACTTGGTGGACATCCTGCGCACGCCGCAGCGCACCCTGGCTTAGGTTTCCCCGCCCTCGTGGGCTACTATGAGTGCGTTGTAAGCCCCCATAGCTCAGTGGATTAGAGCAGTGGGTTTCTACCCCATGTGTCGCGGGTTCGAATCCTGCTGGGGGCACCGTGTGAAGTCTCGAGACATCGTTCCGGTCGGTGTCTCGAGATTTTTCGTTTTTAGTTGCCCCGTTGGGGGCTGAGTTCGTTGTCTTTCTTGTTGTAGTAG
>NZ_MKXT01000063.1:483-3892 GCF_001913985.1 Corynebacterium sp. S5S1 | reverse complement strand
AGCTTGATCGACGCACCACTGATGGGGATCGAGGGGTAATTATCCGCAGTCGTCATAGCGGCCAGGTTACCGAACCGCGGCGGTGTTCCTTACACCTGGTCGCGCGGGGTGATCTGCATGGTGTCGATGTTCATATGCGCTGGCAACGCCGCAACCCAACGCACGGCCTCGGCGATATCCTCGGCGCTCAGGTTCAGCTTGTCGGCGTAGACCTCGGCGGCTTTTTCGGCATCGCCGCGGAAACGATTCAGCGAAAACTCCTCGGTAGCCACCCGGCCGGGATCGATCTCTGTCACCCGCAGCGTACCCGGGTGTTCCAAGCGCAGCACCCGGTTGAATGCGCGCACCCCGTGCTTGGCGGCGTTATAGCCCGCGCCACCGGCATACGGGGTCCAGCCAGCGACCGAACCAATATTGACCACCAGGCCAGCATTATCTTCCACCGCCAGCAGCGACGGCAAAAACGCCTTGGTCACGCGCACCGTACCGGCGACGTTGATCTCATACATGCGGTCCCAATCTTCCAGCGAGGATTCCGCGATCGATTCCAGACCAATCGCCCCGCCTGCATTGTTCACCAGCAGGTCAATGCGCCCAACGCTGGCGGCCAGCTTGTCGACGCTGTCCTGGCTGGTCACATCCAGCTGGTGCGCGGTAGCACCGATTTGTTCTGCGAGTTTCTCCAGCCGGTCCATGCGCCGGGCGGCGATGACCACGCGCCAGCCGTCGTCGGCAAGAGCTTTCGCGGTGGCGGCGCCAATCCCCGAGGACGCGCCGGTGACCAGGGCGGTTTTCTGCTGAGTAGTCATGGCACACATGGTAGTGGACGCGCGGTGGGTGTGCGGCGGGCTACAGTGGAAGCGATGACTCTGTTTTCCTGGACACCGCATTCCTGGCGATGGTTCCTGCTCGCACCGGCGTCCGTGGCGCTCGGTTGGGCGCTGGATGCGGTGGGGTTGCCCGCGGCGTGGATCATTGGCGCGATTGTGGTGGCTGGCACGTGGAGCTTGTCGACGGGCGAGCAGCTGAATGTGCACCCGCTGTTTTATCGGTTTGGGCGCGGGATCATCATGACGCTGGCGGCGGTGCCGTTGACGCAGATTCCGGCGTCTGACCTGCTGCATTTCCTGCTTCCCGGGTTGTTTGTCGCCGCGTTTACCGTGACCGTCGGCGTGGCTGGTGGCGTCTTGTTATCGCGTGCGCAGCCGCGGCATATCAGCCCGGAAACGGGTGTGCTGTCCATGTTGCCGGGTGGCGCGTCGGTGGTATCCACGCTGGCGATCGATTTCGGGGCGAATTTCCGCTACGTCATGCTCACGCAGTATTTGCGGGTGCTGGTGCTGTCGCTGACGCTGCCGGTGATCGTGCATCTGTTTATGAGTGGGCAGCTGCACGAGGAGGGTTTGAGCAACGATAGCCCCTGGTGGATGCTGCTGGTTTTCGCCGCGATCGCCCTGGGCGCTGAGCCGGTGGCACGGAAGTTGCGTGTGCCTGCGGCGACGGCGTTGGGGCCACTGCTGGCGACGGTGTTGGCGGCAGCACTTCTTCCCGACGACGTCGAGGTGGCACCGCCTGCGTATTTGGCGATTGTCGCGTTTTTGTCCATCGGCTGGGTCTGCGGTGGTTCTTTGCAGCGCGATGCGCTGGCGTTTTTCGCGAAGCAGTTGCCTGCGACTTTCGCGTTCTTGGGTGCGCTGATGGCGGTGTGCGCGCTGAGTGCATGGCCGCTGACGGGGTGGCTGGATATTTCGTATTTCGAGGCATACCTGGCCACTAGCCCTGGTGCGCTGGAGACGGTGCTGGCGTTGTCCGCGGAAGGTAGCGCGGGCGCCGAAGTGGTGGCGATCCAGATCATCCGCCTGTTGGCCGTGTTATTGCTGGCCAGCTGGTTGCCGCAGGTGTTGCATGGGGTGCGGAAACTGCGGCGGTAGGTGTGGTTTGACCGGTGGGGCGGTTCGAACTGAGGTCAGAGTTAACAAAAGATGATAAGCGCTGAAGTCTTGCGAAAGCTGCTATCGTTCACTCAAGACACATAAAGTAAGGAGCGGCTAATTATCTATAAGGCGTTACTCAATGGGCTACTTGGTATAGCCATTGGCGGAATTGCGATCCTTATAGTGTGGGTCACGCTTCCCTCCCCTGAGTCTCCTTGGTTCTTCTTTGCCGCTTTTCTAGCAATAACCGCTATCAGTGCTGTAGCTGAAATCATCCAAGGTTTAATAAAAAGAAAGAGAAGGAAGCCGGATTCAGGCCCAACCTGAACATAACACTCAACATAACACCGGTGTTATGTTATGTGGGAAGTTAAGGTGTTATGTTGCGCTAGGCTTGACGGTTTCACCATTAAAAGCACCTCTTAATTTTCGATTACACCGATGGCATTCGGAATATCACAGCAGTCCCCACTCGGTGTTATATTTAATCAACGACGAAAAACCATTGGAGGTATTTTACAAACCGGTAAAGATCGAGAGAGCCTACTTTTTAACGCCATCGATAAATTGAAAATAATAATGAACATAATTTCTTATATGGTCACGTTTTTCATCTTCGCTAACCAAATTAATTTGGAAGAAAGTCATGGTTTTGCGAAAGATGGATTCCGTAGTCGCAACGTGTCGGACAGTTTTTTTAAATTCCCGCTTCACGGGTGAAGACGCCCCCACCTTATCCAGTACGGAAAGCAAAAATATCAGAATACCAAAAAGTGCGAGAAAGACAGCCATAAAACTTGGCACTTTATCCAAAGATGGTTCTCCAGAACCAGTGAATACACGAACACCAATCAAAATAGTTCCAATAATATAAAATAAAACTAAAAACACCCCTAATAGCAATAAGATTGTTATAATAATTGCAATAATTGGATTTCTGATCGTAAATTTTTTACTCGAAAATTTCAATTCAAGTGCCAGGCTGTTTTTAAGATACCTTTCAAACAAGCGGTCCATTGGCGAACGATGAGACCTTCTAGAAATCATATATGGCTTATATCTATCAAACTCGCTGTTTCTAAATTTTTCTGCAATATATAGTAATACCTTTCGCTCTTCCTCTAGCTTACGCACATTGGATCGATCATTTATATGTCGGAAAAATTCATAAATTGTATAAAATAAGGTTACTGTTGCTCCTATAATTAATATTTGTTCGTCTTCACCAAAAACCCGCTCAGTAGCGCTCTCTAGCCACTCACTCACAATTTCCATGCATGGGTTATATCACAATGAAGGATCAGTAGAAACTTCCACCTGTTTCGTAGTTAATTCTTTTATTTAACCTATTTTTCGTTTTCCAATTGTAAATAATATCACTACCCCGCGATATGCTCCGCGGCCTGCGAATCCTCCGGCAGCAGGGCACTCGCCTCACCATGGGTGGTGATCACCAGCGCATCACGCGCACGCGA
>NZ_MKXT01000063.1:0-437 GCF_001913985.1 Corynebacterium sp. S5S1 | reverse complement strand
TATTCTTGCCGACGCCCATCAGCAGCACGGGCGTGAACTCGAGGCCTTTCGCCCCGTGCATCGTCATCACGGACACCTGCTGGTGCGAGGCCAACTCCGCATTCCGGGTCTGCACCGCATCAATTCCATGATCGGCCAAACCGCTAACGATGCTGCTGAGCTGCCCGCGCGTCCGGCACATCACGCCGACACGCGCATCCGGGTTTTCCGCCATCCACTCGTCAATAAACAACGACGCCGCAACAAACTCGTCTGCAGCAGATTAAAAAACGAGATGTATTGCGGCAAGAGGTGGCAGAAAACCGAAGAGTTTGGCGCTGCCATTGCTGCTTATATCGAGTTTTATAACAATCATCGAATTAAAGTCAGTCTCAATGGTATGAGTATCGCGCGTTATAGCATGGCTGCGGTAGTGTGAGGTTGAAAGTGTCTAACAT
>NZ_MKXT01000062.1:0-3430 GCF_001913985.1 Corynebacterium sp. S5S1 | reverse complement strand
ACAGCATCTTCGAGGTGGCCAAGCACCAAGGGGTAGCGCCGGGGACTGTGAAGTCGCGGCGTTGGCGGGCGCGTCAGGCGGTTCGCGAAGCCGTGGAAAACGCGCAAGCTAGCTCATAATTCCTCCGGTTAGTTGCCACGACAACCAATGAGGCCAAGGACACACCGTCGACAAGCGTGTGCACCCGGTTCAACACCAAGCTGTGCCCGTGAATGCGCGTAGAATATCGGACACACATGCACAGCAACGGAGGAAAATAATGATCGTTCACGATGTCGCCATCATTGGTTCTGGCCCCGCAGGTTACACAGCTGCGCTTTATGCCGCCCGCGCTGAACTCAAACCCATTGTTTTTGAAGGTTATGAGTACGGCGGCGAGTTGATGAACACCACCGAGGTGGAAAACTTCCCTGGTTTCCAGAAGGGCATCATGGGCCCTGAGCTGATGGAAGAAATGCGTGCCCAGGCGCAACGGTTCGGCGCGGATCTGCGCATGGAGTTAGTAGACCGCGTTGAACTCGACGGTGAGATCAAAAAGATCATCGTGGGTGATGAAGAATTTGCCGCCCGCAGTGTGATCTTGGCGACGGGATCGGCACCGCGCCACCTCGGCGTCGAAGGCGAGAAGGCACTAACCGGTCGTGGAGTGTCCACCTGCGCTACCTGCGATGGCTTTTTCTTCCGGGATCACGATATCGCGGTCGTCGGTGGTGGCGATTCCGCAATGGAGGAAGCTACTTTCCTCACCAAATTCGCCCGTTCGGTGACGATCATTCACCGTCGCGAAGGCTTTTCTGCCTCGCCGATCATGCTGGAGCGCGCCAAGGACAATGAGAAGATTTCTTGGGAGCTCAACAAGACCGTGGACGCTATTCACGAATCTGCTGGCAAGGTCTCTGGTTTAACTTTGCGCGATACTCAGACCGGCGAAACCAGCCAGCTGGATGTCACGGCATTGTTTGTCGCCATTGGTTCCGATCCACGCACAGACCTGGTAAAAGGCCAGGTTGATCTTGAAGAATCCGGCTACGTCAAGGTTAATCACCCTCACACGCACACCAATATTGCAGGCGTGTTTGCGTGCGGTGACTTGGTCGATGATCACTATCAGCAGGCAATTACCGCCGCTGGTTCTGGTTGCCGCGCAGCCATCGATGCTGGCGAATACCTGGCTGCTCAATAAGATTTTTCGCAATGTTGGGCTAATCGCCGCGGCGCGCGTTTTCGCGCGCTGTGGCAGTACTCAGTTGTGACTACACTAGAGTGCGCAGTAATTCTTTATAGAAAGTCACGAGGTGACAAACCACATGAGCAACACAATTGATATCACGTCCCAGACGTTTAAGTCTGAAGTTGTGGAATCTGACGTCCCAGTCATCGTTGATTTCTGGGCGCAATGGTGTGGGCCGTGCAAGAAATTGGGCCCAGTTCTGGAAGAACTCGCCGAGGAGTACGACGGCAAGATCAAGGTAGCCAAAGTCGATGTTGATGCAGAACGCACCCTGGCTGCAATGTTCCAGGTGATGTCGATTCCTTCGGTGATGATCTATTCGGGCGGTTCCAAGGTGGATGAGTTCACTGGCAATCTGCCGAAAAAGCAGATCGTCAGCAAGATCGATGCAGTTCTGTAAACCCGGCAGCACCGTAGGTAACACAGTCTGTATCTGATGCGATTTCAGCAACGAACTATGAACATCACATCCATGGCGATCACGCTGCACGAGGGAGCGTTGTGACGGAAGTATTGAAGGTCGGCGATTCGTCCGCTCGCGTAGCCGAAGCACGCGCCACCCTAGCCAGGCTGGGCATGCTTGCCCATTTCGATGGTGACGTGGCCGACTGGAAAACCCAGAAATTCAGCGAGGAAGACAAGTACTTCACTGCCGAATTAGCCCACGCGCTGAAGGCATTTCAGCAGTCACGTGGGATCATCCCCTCGGGCACGATCGACGAGATCACTCTCCGGGAGTTGCGCCATGCCTCGTACACCTTGGGTGCACGCGTGTTGTCCTTCCAACCCGGACAGGAATTGTTTGGCGACGACGTCGCCCAGCTGCAACGCCAGTTGCAGGAACTAGGTTTTTACAGCCACAACCTCGACGGTCACTTTGGGCCCAATACCCACGAAGCGTTGAGTAATTACCAGCTCAACTCTGGCTTGCAGGACGACGGCATCTGCGGGCCCAACACGGTCCATTCATTGTCGCTGTTGGGGCGCCGCATTTCGACGGGCGGTTCCACCCAAGCTATCCGGGAACGCGAATGGGTCCGCCGTGCGGGACCGAAACTCGCGGATAAGCGGGTGGTCATTAACCCTGCCCTGGGCGGGGCACACAAGGGTGCTACGGTGCGTGGGCGTTTTGGTGAAATCACTGAGGAAGAAATCCTGTGGGATCTTTCCTCCCGCATCGAAGGGCGCATGATTGCTGCTGGTGTGGAAACGATTATTTCGCGTCCGCGCATGGATGATCCCAGCGAGCGGGAACGTGCCGATATCGCGAATGCTTTTGGTGCGGACCTCGTGATTAGTCTGCACTGCGATCACTACCAGAACGAGAAGGCGCATGGCGCTGCGACGTTTTATTTCGGTTCAAATTATGGTTCGTCGTCGTTGATCGGCGAGAAGCTTTCTGGTTTTGTGCAGCGGGAAATCGTTGCTCGTACTGATCTGCAGGATTGTCGCAATCACGCACGTACCTGGGAAGTACTGCGTTTGCCGCAGATGCCAACTATTGACGTGGTGTTGGGGTATTTGACGAACCCGCAGGACGTCAACATCTTGACCCAGCCACAACACCGCGACGCCATCGCCGAAGCCATCGTGGTTGGGGTCAAGCGCCTGTACCTGTTGGATCAGGATGATATGCAGACAGGCACGTATGATTTCGCGGAGTTACTGCGCGCAGAACAGTCCTAGTGCTCTGGTCTTTAACCAAGCACCGCACATCGGCAACACCCAACACCTACGCAGGCCACTAGGCCCACGACCCTAGGCACAGGAGAACCTTAAGATTCTTCGGTGCCGTGCGTTCCGTGCGCACCTTCGATCAGTTCCATGATGCGCTGGAAATCTTCTTGGTCGCCGAATTCCACCACCATTTTGCCTTTGCGCTTACCCATGGACACTGTCACTTTGGTGTCCCACTTGTCGGCGAGGCGCTCGGCGGTGTTCGTGAAGAATTCCGGCTGTGGCGCCGGTGCATTTTTCTTCTTCGCCGCAGGCTTTTGTCCCTTATTCAGCAATACGACGGCTTCTTCCGTGCCACGCACGGACAAGCCTTCCGCAACAATGCGTTCGGCAAGCTGCGACATGTGTTCTTTTTCCTGCAAGCCCAACAACGCGCGGGCATGCCCGGACGAGAGCACTCCGGCATCCACTCGGCGTTGCACATCAACTGGCAGGCGCAGCAGGCGCAGCGTATTGGTGATT
>NZ_MKXT01000061.1:0-3613 GCF_001913985.1 Corynebacterium sp. S5S1 | reverse complement strand
TCTAGCCCCCAATGACTTCGAAGCACTCACATCAGCTACACTGACCCAAGCAGCATAGCTAACCCCCGACGTGTCTACTTTCCGGGGGTCAGGCCCGGACTTCCCCAAACCCCTACCCACCTCACCCCGGTACTTTTCTAGCAGGACCTCCAAGTCAGCGAACAGAGCCGGACCGTACTTGGAGTGGCGGAGACCAAACTCGACGCTGACCGCAATGAAGCCAGCTGGGTTACCGAGGTCATGACGGATCCCCTCATGAACCACGACGTGGACGGGGTACCCCTCGGAGAAGAGGAGAGCGATGGCGTCAATAAGCTGCAGCTCCCCACCCTTGCCGAGAGTAATACAGCGGAGAGCACCAAAAATCGCGCGGTCCAGAAGGCAGCGACCGGTAGCCACCAAATTCGACGGCGCATCCCCAACCGCAGGCTTTCCAACATGCCCACAACCTTCCTCACCCGATCATCGTCGGTAACCTCCACATCAAAGACGCCATAATTCGACACCTGCGACGGCTCCACCTCCACCGCCAACAGCACCGAACCCCCATACTCTTGGCGCACCTGAATCATCTCACCCATGGCGGCGGTGGGCTCAATGACCCAATCGGGAAACACGACCGTGGAATAGTGCCCGCCGGCATCTAAGATTTCGTCCGCATCCCCTTCTATTCCTTAGCCCCGTACCCATGTCACGCAAAGCCTTGTTTTACATCACGGTGCGCCATTAAAGCCCCATCCAAAGAAGAATTGGGCTTTCCAACATCTGAATACCCAAACCCGTTGTCTACCACGACTACTGCTCTAGCGGCCCTAATCTACGGATCCATCTCCGTACTGATGTACATCACCAAAGCAGAGTTTGGACCCAAACGCCTCATACCATCTTCGATTGCTTTGCTACGGGACTGTAGTAACTCCAGCGTGATGACCAAGATTTTCAACGGGCTCCGACACAGGAAAATAGCCAGGCCTATTCTTCCCTTTCCCTCTTTCTGGCCTGTCTGCGCTCGCGCCTCCGAGCACGTTTTGCTTTGCGGATGTCTACGACCCAACGCGGAACAAAAGGCCACGGAAGCGGAACCCCGAACCCACCTGTAAATCCAACGGCTCCAATGACAAGAGCTGCCATGAGCGCAACCTTCAGCACCGTGCCAACAAATTCGGGAAGGTTAGCACCATCGACCAACCCTGCTACACCGCCAACACCCAAAACTAGCGTGGAGTAAGGATAATAGAAGAGCACGCCATCACTTACTGCACCTTCCCAGGCGAGTTCGTCGTACCACCTTTCTGATCTGGGCTTCCTCCGCACATACCGGATGTAATAGGTCCAGTAGAACACCATGACAAGCACTAACCCGGCGTATACGAGCAGCCCAATAATATCGCCGTCCATAAAATAGGCCTCCCGTGGTTGCTGGTTGCGGTGTGTAATCAAACGCTACCAGCGTCTGCTGGGGTAAGGCAGGAGACGAAACCAACTTATAGACACGTACAAGCACCCCAACCAAGGACAATGAATAAGACCGGCCAATTGTGATGCTTGAAGCCTTGCGACCTTTAGGCTCCTTCTCTTTAACGTGACCGGCTTCGGCAACAAACGCGCCACGCAGACACCCCCGCCTTCACCCTGCTCACCAGCGAGTCCTTTACCACCGCCTTGCTTGCCGACGCCCCATCTAACCACCCCGCCCCCACGTGGAGCAGACCAACGCCGATGAATCAGAACTGCACAACTTCAGCGAAGCATCCATGCCACTGACCCCGGACCCCACCCACCGCAGCCTACACGAGGGCTACGGCACCGCCGCACGCGAGGCACCAGCGCTGCGGGAGCCCATTAGGGCTGGAGCATGATGAGCGGACGCTTGGCGACGTCCTCCTCTCACCGCACTACCCCAATCCTGAAATCTAGGTTGCCCATCTTTCCGCGCCTTCGCTCGGTTCCCTAAAGAAGTCCCATTCGCAATGCTTCACGGTTGGGGTTGCCCGCAAATCGTGGACACGTAGTGGAGCTACCTAGTGGTTAAGCAGCTATTTCTTTTCTGCTAGTGGTTGAACCGGTGTGGTTCTCAAAGTCGGCGGGGCTGACCATACCGAGTGCGGAGTGTCGGCGTCGACGGTTGTAGACGACTGCAATCCAGTAGGCAACGGCCTTGCGTGCGGCATCACGGGTTGGCCAGCACTTGCGGTCTTAGAATTCAGTTTTAAGCGTCGCCCAGAACGACTCAGCCATCGCGTTATCGAAGCACACGCCAGTACGTCCTACGGACTGAGCAATGCCCAGGTTGCGGCAAGCCTTCCAGAGCTTATCGCTGGTGAATTGGGTTCCGCGGTCAGCGTGGAACACCAGCCCATTAGGAACATCACCGCGGAAGTGTATGTGCCATCCGCAGGGCCCGTTGGGCCAGGTATGTATCTTGAACGCTATCCATAGCCCATTCCAGTACTCTGCGGGAATGACCATCGCGGACCGCGCACAAGTACAACCAGCTTTCACCGGTGCGCAGGTAGGTAATATCTGACATCCATACTCGGTTGAGCTCACCAGTATCAAGCATGGGTTGTGTCCATTAGTGTGGTGTATCTGTAGCCCGCGGTAAGCCTTGTGCCGGTGCACAGCAAGGCGACCATCGCGGGTACCTTTCGAATCAATTCCTACCTATCCTCGAAAGGAAGTACCCTGCGATGGCCACTGCTGCCCATCATATCGACCCGACCGCGAATCTTGAAGAACTCCTCACTCAAGCCTCACCGGATTTGATGCGACAGATGCTCGGTGACTTCATCAATCAGATCCTGTCTGCTCAGGCTGACAGCGTCTGCGGTGCCGACTAAGCCACCGTGTCTGATAGCCGCACCAACACCCGAAACGGCTACCGCCACCGCGCGTTAGACACCCGGGTGGACACCATCGACGTAGCTATTCCCAAACTGCGCCAAGGCTCTTTCTTTCCTGACTGGCTCCTAGAACGCCGCAGCCGTACGGAACGAGCCTTAACCACAGTCATTGCAACCTGTTACCTCAAAGGAGTATCCACCAGACGCATGAACGACCTGGTAGCCACCCTGGGTATTAACAATCTTTCCAAGTCACAGGTATCTGACATGGCCAAAGAACTCGACGCCATGGTCGAAGACTTCCGCACCCGGCCGCTGGATTCAGGTCCGTATTATTACCTGTCGTGTGACGCACTGACGATGAAAGTCCGCGAAGGTGGACGTGTAGTCAAAACCAGTGTGCTTGTGGCTACAGGTGTCAACAACGACGGCTACCGAGAACTGCTGGGAATGCAGGTAGCAACCTCGGAATCCGTAGAGTCATGGACCGGGTTCTTCCAAGACTTAAAAGCCCGTGGACTCGGCGAGGTGTACCTTGTCACCAGCGACGCTCATCTAGGAATCCAGGCCGCCGTTGGACAAGTGTTACCTACTGCAAGTTGGCAACACTGCCGCACGCACTTTGCCAAGAACCTGTCGGCGAAAGTATCCAAACGCCAGTGGACAATCCTGGACCTGACCCCTGTTTGGTGGACACCTGATATCCAGCCTAGTCGGGCTGGAAGAAAGGTAATCTACCACCATGTCCAGGTACTCCGAACAGTTCAAAC
>NZ_MKXT01000024.1:0-35085 GCF_001913985.1 Corynebacterium sp. S5S1 | reverse complement strand
GTTAAAAGATTCAATGGAGTTCGTCGTATAGATCACCTTCCTAGCTGCTGGTGGGAACTGCAGAAACGGGACAAACCGCGCCCACGCGTCCTGCCAGACATTGACTGAGCGTGGATACTTTTCTGCCAATTCAGAGGCTTCAAGTTCGTCTAAAGCAGCCTGAGCTGTGGGCTCGTCTCTAGCGGTTTAATCTTTTTCAACGCGGCCGATACACCCCGACGATCCCCGTTGGCTACCCATCGGTTAGCTGCGCGAATCAGGTGCACGATAAAGGTTTGGGCCATAGAGTTTGGCTAGGTTGCCTCGACTGCTTCTGGTAGGCCTTTCAGCCCGTCACAGCAGACGATAAAGACGTCTTTGACACCACGATTGGAAAGATTGGCGCATACCTGCGCCCAAAATGAAGCGCCTTCTTCCTTGGCGATCCACAATCCTAAAATGTGTTTGATACCGTCTAGGTCTACACCGATTGCCACGTACGCGGACTTACTGACTTCCCAGCCGCCGTCGCGGACTTTAATGCGCCGCGCATCCAGAAACTCCACGGGGGTAAAACTCATCTAACTGGCGGTTTTGCCAGACCATGACCTCATCGAGGACGGCGTCAGTAACCGCAGAAATCGTCTCATGGGAAATATCAACACGCATCGCCGTTGCCATATGGTGCTGGATGTCCCTAATTGTCATCCCACCGGCGTACAAGCTAACGGTCATGTCATCGACATCGGTCAATCTCCTCGAGCCTTTAGGGACCATAGTCAGCAAGAATGTGCCAGCCCTATCCCTCGGCACATCAACGGTAACTGGCCCGTAGTTAGAATCCACGGTCTTTGGATACGACCCGTTGCGGTGATTGTCTGTTCTAGCTGCAGCTTTAGCGCTCCTGTCGCCAGACTCGTAGCCCAGGTGGGCATCCATTTCAGCGTTGAGTCCCCTGGTAATCGAGGCTTGCAACATGCCGCGAACCAGGTCGTTGGCATCCGTTGTAGACGTGCCTAGGTCATCAATCAGCTTCGCGATTTCAGGGTTAGCAAGAAGCTTCTTTTCAATCGCATCAATCTTGGCCTTATCAGCCGGATCTCGTCTCGCCACAGTAGTCATTCTGGTCCATCTCCTCATGCAGGTTAGGTACCCACACACAAACCATCAGACACTCTCTATTCCGAAGCCACTCCGGCGGCGTGGGCCGCGCACAACAAGGACCGCGATAAGCTGCAGGACATTAGCCGTGAGATGCTCGGCAGCGCCCTCGACTTGGTCATGGCCGCTGGCCACCCGTTCTACGATAATGACCACCAGAAGGTCGATACTCCTGACTATAGCTTCATGTACGAGGACGACTACGCCAAGCTTTCCGGAGGCGAGACCGACTGGAATTACTTCGAGTCCAACGATGACTTCAAGAAGATGGCGCAAGGTGACGTCAAGCCGTAGAAGAAGTATTGGGGTATCGCGCAGGTAGGTTCCACGTTGCAGAACTCCCGCTCGGGCGAGGCAAAGGCTCCGTACTCTGACCCGCTTAACGACGTCGTCGATCTCCCCACCATGACGACTGGCGCCCTCAATGCGCTGGGACAGGACGAGGATGGCTTTTCCATCATGATTGAGGGCGGTGCCATCGACTGGGCCGGCCACGGAAATAACCCAGTGCGCGATATCGAGGAGACTCAGGACTTTAATAAGTCGGTTGATGCTGCCATCAAGTAGGTAGAGGAGAACTCCTCGTGGGAGGACACTTTGCTCGTCGTGACCGCGGATCACGAAACCGGTTATCTATCCGGTGCGAATGAGGCAGCGACGGACGACAACCCTGATGCGGAAGACCGCTTTAACGCCATGGAAGGCGAAAAGGGCAAGGTCGCTCGGCACGGTTGGTACTCCGGGCAGCACACCAACCAATTGGTGCCATTCTTCTTCAAGGGCGCCGGCTCCGAGGACATCATGGCCCGTATCTCTGGGACCGATTTGGTCCGCGGTGACTACATTGACAACACCCTGGTAGCCAACTTGACCTTTGATGAGTGGTGGAACGATGGCACCGGCCAAGCAGACGACCCAGAGCAGCCAGAAGACGCTGCCAACCCGTCCGATGACGCCGGCAAGGAAGGCAGCAGCAAGGGCTTTGCCGCAGGTCTAGCTACAGGCCTAGGAATCTTGGGCGCTGTCGTTGGCGGACTCGGTTTCCTAGCCACGCAGATGGGTGTGCTCAATATTGACCTAAAGCCCATCTATGAGCAGCTAAAGCGCGTCGGCCTGCGCTAAACAAACGGAAGTAGGCCTAACGCCACGTTAAAGTCCTGCCCTCAGCTGCAGAAGCGGAGGGCAGGACTTTTCTTAGCTCTGGGAAATCGGAGTTGGTTGGATCTTCCAGACCTCGTTGGCATAGTCCGCGATGGTCCGGTCGGAAGAAAAGCGGCCAGAGTAGCAAATATTGAGCCACGCCTTCTTGGCCCAGGCAAGTTGGTCTGCCTCGTATTCGGCAGCCATGCGGTCACGGGTTTCGCGGTAGTCGGCAAAGTCGCCTAAGACGTAGTACTGGTCTTGTGCGTGTTCGCCGTAGCCGTCGAGAAGCGAGGCACGCAGATCGCTGAAGAGCCCGGCATTTTCGGAGCCCAAGGTGCCGTCGACAAGCGCATCCAGTACGCGGGCCAAGCCTGGCAAGCTCTGGTAAAGCTCGCCCGGGTTGTACTCGGCGCGCAGCTGCGGCAGCTCCTCATTGCGGGCGCCGAAGATATAAGCGTTGTCCTCGCCGACCGCCTCGACGATTTCCACGTTTGCTCCATCCATGGTGCCCAAGGTCAGCGCGCCGTTCATCATGAACTTCATATTGGACGTGCCGGAGGCTTCCTTGCCAGCCACAGAAATCTGCTCGGAGATATCAGCGGCCGGGATGATGTGTTCGGCGGGGGAGACGTTGTAATTCTCTACGAAGACGACGCGGATGATGTCCTTGGTGGCTGGGTCGTTATTGACCAGATCCGCGATGGTGTTGATGAGCTTGATAATCGCCTTGGCGCGGTCGTAGCCCGGCGCGGCCTTGGCACCAAAAATGAAAGTGCGCTTCGGCACGGTTTCGCCTTCGTCCTTGATGCGGAAGTAGAGGTCGAGGACGTAGAGGGCGTTCATCAGTTGGCGCTTGTACTCGTGCAGGCGCTTAATCTGCACGTCAAAGATGGAATCAGGGTCGACTTCAGCGCCTTGGTGGTCGTTGACCCACTGCGCAAAGTCGCGCTTATTGGCCCGCTTGATGGCAATGAGCTCTCGCAGTAGGTCAGTATCGTCGGCCTTATCGGCGAGTTTGGCCAGCTGGGTGAGGTCAGTAACCCACGCATCGGAACCAGCCTGCTGGGTGAGCAGCTCTGCTAGGCGGGGGTTGCACATCTTCAGCCAGCGGCGCGGGGTGACGCCATTGGTCTTATTGTTGAATTTTTCTGGCCACAGCTCATGCCATTCGGACAGCGTATCGGCCTTGATGATCTCGGTATGCAGGGCGGCGACACCGTTAATGGAGTAGGCGGCGTAGCAGGCGATCCAGGCCATGTGCACGTGCCCGTTGGATACCGGCGCCATGTAGTCAATGCGGCCCTGATCTAGGCCGCGGTTGGCCATATCTTCGCGGAAGCGGCGGTCGATTTCCTCCACCAACTGCCAGATGCGCCAAAACAGCTTTTGGAAGATGGACACTTCCCAGCTCTCCAGGGCCTCTGCGAGCACGGTGTGGTTGGTGTAGGCAAAGGTCTCGGTGACGATCTTCCACGCCGCATCCCAGCTCAGACCATGGTCATCGAGCAATATGCGCAAGAGCTCTGGGATGGCGAGCACTGGGTGGGTGTCATTGAGCTGGATGGAGTTGTACTGCGCAAAACCGGTGAGGTCCTCGCCGTGCTGGGCAATGTAGTTATCCACCATGGTCTGCAGGGATGCGGAGACAAAGAAGTATTGTTGGCGAACGCGCAGTACCTTGCCCTCATAGGTGGTGTCGTTGGGGTAGAGCACGCGGCAGATATCCATGACGCGTTCGCGATCGACAATGGCCTCCGTAAAGCGCTGGGAGTTGAAGGCGTCGTAATCGAATTCAGCGATGGGCTCGGACTTCCACAGGCGTAGCGTGCCTACGTTATCGGTTCCGTAGCCGGTGATAGGCATGTCATAGGGAATGGCGCGCACGTCCATGTCATCGAAGTGGACATGGCGTTGCTCGGAGGCGCGGCGGATGATGAAGTCATAGCCGTTTTCCATCCATGCATCAGGCTGTTCCTTCTGGAAGCCATTCTCAAAGGACTGGCGGAACAGGCCGTAGCGGTAGAGCAGGCCATAACCGGTGACGGGGTAGTCCTGGGTGACAGCGGAATCGAGGAAGCAGGCGGCGAGGCGGCCGAGGCCACCGTTGCCGAGTGCGGCATCGTGTTCGGCTTCGAGGACATCGCTCAGCTCGTGATCGGCAGCGGTGGCCGCTGCCTTGGCATCGTCGACCAAGCCCAAGTTGGTGAGGTTATTGAGCAGCGCGCGGCCCTGCAGGAACTCCGCGGAGAAGTAGTGCTGCTGGCGGGTGGCAGCGTAGGCGGAACGGGTGCGCTCCCAATTATCGGCGATCTGCTCCATGACGGCGCCGGATAGACCCGACCAGAACTTGCGGTAGGAAGCGCTGTGCGGGCTCACACCGGAGGCCGCACGAACATGGGAGGGAACGGTGGATTCGAAAACAGAGTGCCGTGGCTGGCTCATGTGAAACCTTAAGTTAGTGGGAAGTCACGAAACGCCTGCCAGCTTAATAGGATTGGCGCAGCCGTGCAGGGAGGTAGGGAAAGGCGCGCCGGGTACCTAGGGCTTTGCCAAGTAGGTCAATGCCGCACCATATGCTGCCCGGGTGGAGGCATAGACGGTCGGGGCGTAGTCCGGCAGGAAGGTCGCCTGGTGGTTGACAGGCGGATCCTCTAACTCATTTTCCGGGGTACAGCCGATGTGCCAGAAGACATAAGGTACGCCCCATGCTTGTGGTAGATAGCAAAAGTCCTCAGAGGCGGTAGAAGGGGCGGCGATGACCGAATCGGGGCCGAAGGCGGCATCGAAAACCTCGGCCACTGGTGCGTGGGCCGTGGCGTCGTTATCGGTGACCTCGCCGTGAGCGTAGTACTCAAAGGTCGGGTCTTGCTCGCTTCCGGACGCCACACACTCGGCCTTGACCATGCGCTCGAGGGAGGCATAGACCTTTTCCGCGAGTGCGGGATCGTAATAGCGCGTATTGAGCACGAGCTCGGCGGATTCGGGAATGATGTTGTTTTTATCGCCGGAGTGTAGCTCGCCTACAGAGATGACAAAAAACTCGTGTGGGGCAACTTCGCGGCCCACGATAGCTTGGAGGCGGGTGACGATCATGGCCGCGATATACGTGGGGTCGATGGAGTTATGGGGCATGGAAGCGTGGGCCGATTTTCCAAAAACGCGAATGCGCAGGGAATCGCAGCCGGCCATGATGGGGCCTGCGGTGTGGCGCACAGTACCGGCGCGGCCGGGCATGATGTGTTGTCCTAGGCAAATATCGGGACGAGGCACACGCTCGATGAGGTTATCGGCCAACATGTCCTTAGCCCCCACGGAGGATTCTTCGGCCGGTTGGAAAAGGGCGAGGAAGGTGCCGGACCAGGAGCTCCGAGAGGCATCGAGAAGCGCGCAGGCACCCAGCAGCGCCGTGGTGTGCATATCGTGCCCGCAGGCGTGCATCTTTCCATTAGTGGCGGAATAGGACACGCCGGTGGCTTCCTCGACAGGCAACCCATCGAAGTCTGCGCGCAGCAAAGCAGTGGGCCCATCGCCGTTGCGGAAGATAGCGACCATGCCAAAGCCGCCGATGTTTTCTACTACCTCGCAGTCAAAATCGGCGAGCTTGGCGCGGATGCGACCGGCGGTGCGCTCCTCTTCATGCGAAAGCTCGGGGTGGCGGTGCAGGTCTTCGTAAAAGTCCTGCTGCCACCCCAGATCGGCTTCCTGGGAAGTGGCGAGCTGGGCGATGCGGGCAGAATCAGACATGGTTTCACACCTTAGGGATTGGGTAGGGTTGGCGCTATGCCGGTTATTCAATTTGATGTTTTGGTTCCCAACGCGCAAGCAGAGCGCGTCGCGGAAATCTTTACCACCGCCACCGACAAGCTGGTGGAGAGCGGTTCACTTTCCTCAGCTGACGTTACCCGCCCAGAGGCACCGCAGTTTCCAGAGGGGTTGGAGGAGCAGCTGCGGCAAAATTATCGCGACGAGCATGAGGACCGCGACCTTGAGGACGCGAGCGTGCACCGCTACGACATTGCGGTGGCGGGCGTGAGTGGCTCGGTCAACCAGCTGGGCATGGTGCTCTCGCGCCTTCTCACCCCGCATGCAGTGCTGCCCAAGGACCACGTATTGCTTGAAGACGAGCTGGCACATGAGCGGCCCGCTATCTTCCCGTGGTCACTGTCCATTCGGCCTTAGAGCTGCTTGACGATGTCCCCGGCGGCCGCCGCTAGCTGCTGGGCCAACGAGCCTTCTTGGCTAAGGGGAGCGCAGTAGGCGTCGGTGTCGTGTTCGAAGGAGCCGGCGATAATGCCCACGGGAGTTCCGGCTTGTCGGGCGAGATCCGTGATGGTTCCGACTGCCTTGCCGGTCAGAGACTGTTCATCAAAGCGGCCCTCGCCGGTAATGACGAGATCGGCAGCGGCGATCTTTTCCGGAAGGCCCAGTGCTGCGGCCACGTGCGTGCCGCCGGATAGGACGCGCACGTGTTCGTCTGAGCCCCAGAGGGTGCGCGAGAGCCAGGACAAGCCAATGGGAAGGCCACCCGCGGCGCCATAATATTCGGAGTCTGCATCGGTGTCGGTAACCTCGCATGCTTGGAGCATGGCGCCGGCCAGCAGCGCTACTTCTTCGCCTTTAGCTCCCTTTTGGGGGCCGTACATGGTTGCCGCCTGCACTGGGGTAGCGCGGGTATCTGCCAGCAGTGTGAAGTCGAGCATGCCGGCCTTGATATTGAGCTGCGCGGTATCGATGTGGTCCAGCTGAACGAGAGGAGCGCCGCCCTTGGGCAGGGCATAGCCGCGGGCGTCGTGCGCGGCGGCGCCGAATGCGGTGAGGACGCCCATCCCGGCGTCAATGCTGGCGGTGCCGCCTAGTCCCAGCACGATCGAGGTAGCGCCTCGTGTTTCTGCGTCCGCGATCAGCACGCCGGTGCCATAGGAATCGGCGTGGAGCGGATCAAGGCTGCCCTGCACGGCGGGCAGCCCGGTGGCAGAGGCGACGTCAATGAACGCAGTGGTTCCGGCAAGAACATAGCTTGCCTGAGTCAAGCGGCCAATGGCGTCGGTAGTGGGCAGGGTAATGGTCTCGGCGGATTGTCCGCCGGCCGCTGCTGCCTGCGCAAGGACGGTAGCGGTGCCCTCGCCGCCATCGGCCATAGGCAGGGTGGTCACCGTGGCGTCGGGAAGCGCCTGGCGTACTCCCATAGCAATGCTGGCTGCGGCCTCGGGCGCGGAGGCGGTGCCTTTAAACGAGTCTGGGGCGACAACAATATGCATGCCGTGATTATAAAGCCCGCCCACGATGGGACACTGCGTGGCTTAAGATTCGAACGGACTACAGAAAATATCTATGTTTATTGTCGCTGGTAAAAGGGATTATGTATCTACCTAAACCCTCGAACCTGCTTGCATTATCGGTAGTGTGATAGGAAACTGGTATCTGTTCTTACAAGTCCACAGAATGGAATGCACACCATGTCAGTAGATAGCCAAATCTCTGAGTACTACGACAAATTGCTCAAGCGCAATGCGGGAGAACCAGAATTCCACCAAGCGGTTTCTGAGGTCCTGGATTCGCTGAAAATTGTCCTGGAAAAAGACCCGCAGTACGCGGACTACGGCTTGGTGGAGCGCCTGTGCGAGCCTGAGCGCCAGCTCATCTTCCGCGTGCCATGGATCGACGATAATGGCGAAATCCAGGTCAACCGCGGCTTCCGCGTTCAGTTCAACTCCGCGCTCGGCCCCTACAAGGGAGGTCTCCGATTCCACCCCTCGGTCAACCTGGGCATCATCAAGTTCCTCGGCTTTGAGCAGATCTTCAAAAACTCCCTTACCGGCCTGCCCATCGGCGGCGGCAAGGGCGGTTCTGACTTTGACCCCAAGGGCAAGTCCGAGGTAGAGGTCATGCGCTTTTGTCAGTCCTTTATGACGGAGCTGCACCGCCACATTGGCGAATACCGCGACGTGCCAGCCGGTGACATCGGCGTCGGCGGCCGCGAAGTCGGGTTCCTCTTTGGCCAGTACCGCCGCCTGACCACGCAGCACGAATCTGGCGTCCTTACCGGCAAGGGATTGACCTGGGGTGGTTCCCTGGTTCGTACCGAGGCCACGGGCTTTGGCACGGTCTACCTCACCAATGAGATGATGAAGACGCACGGCGAGTCTTTCGACGGCGCCAAGGTTATCGTCTCCGGTTCTGGCAATGTGGCCATCTACGCCGCAGCTAAGGCCCAAGAGCTCGGAGCCACCGTAGTTGCGATGTCTGATTCTTCCGGCTACATCACCACCCCTAATGGCGTGGACATTGAACTGCTCAAGGACGTCAAAGAAACCCGCCGTGAACGTATTTCCACCTATGCCGAAGAAGCTGGAAACGGCGTGGAATTCCACCAGGGAGGAAATATCTGGGAAGTACAGGCAGACGTGGCTTTGCCGTGCGCAACGCAAAATGAGCTCGATGGTGAATCCGCAAAGAAGCTCGTCGACGGCGGCGTTCGCTACGTAGCCGAAGGCGCCAATATGCCGTCTACCCCAGAGGCGGTCCATGTCTTCCAGGAATCTAAGATCAACTTCGCGCCGGGCAAGGCTGCCAACGCTGGTGGCGTTGCTACCTCTGCGCTAGAAATGCAGCAAAACGCATCCCGTGACTCCTGGTCCTTTGAATACACCGATGATCGCCTCCATTCGATCATGTCCAATATCTTTAAAAACATCGATAGCACGGCTAAAGAATATGACCGTGAAGGCGATTACGTCGCCGGTGCAAATATTGCTGGCTTCAAGAAGGTAGCGGACGCCATGCTGGCACAGGGCGTCATTTAGTAGCTCGCTTTTACTTTTAAGCTCCCCCTCTGCGCTGCCTTTGTATAGAGGAGAAGGGGAGCTTGTGGCTTTTTAGAAGCGCCATTAATTCCGTGCGCGGGCCGATAGTTGGAGATGATCGGCTCTGGAAGTGAAATCTGCAGTATACACTCGGTGCGTGGCCTCCACGTCTGGCACGTGAGGGCATGTAAAATTCGCAGCATGTACCGTGTCTTTGAGTCCCTAGATGAACTAGTCCAGCACTTGGAAGAGGCCCATAGCCTCCCCATGACCTCTAATTGCATGGTTCCGCGCCATGAAATGCTCGCGCTTCTCGACGATCTCCGAAACGCCCTGCCCGTTGAAATTGATGACGCGCAGGATGTCTTGGATAAGCAGGATGAAATCCTGCACGGCGCCGAAGAGCGTGCGGACCAGACCATCAATGACGCTAATGCGCAGGCCGATGACATCGTGGGCCATGCTCGCGAGGAGGCGGATGCTACGGTCTCCCACGCAGAACAGCATGCCGCCAAGCTAGTGGCTGATGCTGAAGCTCGCGCTCAGTCCATGGTGGAACAGGCCCGCGCGGAGGCTGACCGCACCATTGCTCAGGCCAATGATGAATATGAACGTTCCGTTGCAGAAGGTCGTGCTGAGCAAGAGCGTATGGTTTCGGAATCGGAAGTTGTCCGCCGCGCTGATGAGGAAGCACACCGCATTGTGGAGTCCGCCCACACCGAGTCCAACCGTCTGCGCAGTGAATGTGATGAGTTTGTAGACGGCAAGCTAAGTGAATTTGAAACCACCCTCAATGGGCTGCTGCGCACCGTAAGCTCTGACCGCTCTGCACTGCGCGGCGGTGCCGGCGTCCGTTCCCGCGGCGGCGACTACCAGCCCTCGGGTCGTGCCGGTGGCGTTGCGGGAGGCCCCCGTTACGCAGAAGGCGAGGCATACGAGCGTCGCTATAACGAGCGCTAAACCTTTAAATTCTTTCTGCCCTTTAAGCTTCATTTCCTGGATGGAACTGGGCTCTGGAGCTTGAGGGGTGAGGGATGGTTTGGTCCCTTATATCAGGCACGGCTAAAGGCTCTGGTGGGTGGGCAGACGGTTTGTCGTACACCGTCTGCCCACCCACCAGAGCCTTAATGTTTTCCTACCAGCGCGGGTAGTTCAGGAGGTTGTGCGGGAGCGCGGCAGTGTGGTGGGCACTGCAGTATTTGCTGCATGGGGAGTAGCTGTTAACGGCGTGTGTGTGGACGTGGCGCTGCCTTCTTCCCTCGAGGTGAGATGCGCAGGCGCGGCGGATTGGACGGCCATACATGCTGCAATGATTGTGGTCACTAAGCCGGGGAAAAGGAATGCAACGAGTGCGGTAAAGAAATAGGAAGACAGTGACGTCAAAGAACTATCCCTAAAGTTTTGCGGAAAGCACACGGCGCACATACTCACTAACGCACCTGTGGCAACTAGCATCGTGCCTACAGAAATAAGCGCGGTAGGAATGGTCTCCCGTGAGAACCAAGTAATGGCGCCTGCGCTTAGGGAAAAGATGAGTGCGCCGGTAAGCACCGAAAGGTCCATGCCAGTGGGCAATACCAGGATGGTGCCAGCTACCAAACCGGCAACGATGCTGCAGATGAGTGCAGTAAAAAGGCGAATCCCACGAGCGCCATAGATTCCTGAACGGTCCGGCTGTGGAGTGGCGTGCACGAGCGTGCCGGCAATGGTTAATACCGCGGCAGGAAGGCAACTAAACATGGCGAATCCGAGTGCGATGCTGCGTGGATCCGGGGAAGCTAGCGCCAAGTGGTAAGTCATGTCTCCACACTAAAGACGGCTTTGGCTTGGGAAAGGCTATTCCGGAAAGGCATAGGCCCTTTTACTTTAAACGACAGACTCTTGACAGAAAGTTTGCCTGTGTTGGCCGCTAGGCGGAGTTTGCGGGGCAAGGTAGACTACCTAGTGTTATGACATCACCATTGAAGTTCGATGTGGGCGAATTATTGAACGCCCAAGGCGCTGACGCACTGCCGGAGCAACGTACCCAGACCGGCCCCGCACCTGAGAGGATCGGCGTCGAGATGATCGCCATTCCGAAGGGCGAGGAGCTCACTGTAGACGCCACCTTGACCCCTCTAGGTGCAGGTGTCTTGGTGGATGCCAACGTATCTGGACGGCTGACAGGGGAATGCTCCCGGTGCTTGAAGGAACTGCACCCAGAGCTGGACTTGCACGTCACGCAGGTTTTTGCTGCCGATGAATCTTTCGTCTCTGGCGATGACCCTGCAGCCGATGATGAAGGCTCCGGAGATGAGATTCCGGAGATCGAGGATGATGAGTTGGACCTTTTGCAGGCCGTGATCGATGAGGCAGGCCTCAACCTTCCCTTCGCGCCGGTGTGTGAGGACGGCTGTGAGATTGACACGCCTGAAGGGGTGACCACCGGTATTTCTGGTGAAGAAGAGGAAGATAAGGTCGATCCCCGCTGGGCTGGTTTGGAGAAGTTCCTATGAGCCGCAAAAAGAAGCTAACCGGGGAAGAGGCACTGGCAGCTGAATTTGCTGCAGTAGACCACAGCCCATTGTTGGAATCGCTCGGCGTGGAATTGCAGCCAGAACACCTGCGTTTGGCGCTTACTCACCGGTCGTTTGCCAATGAGAATGGGCATTTGCCTAATAACGAGCGCTTGGAGTTTTTGGGCGATGCGGTGCTGGGCCTGTCGGTGGCCTCTCAGCTCTACATCACTTATCCCTCTCGTCCTGAATCGGATATTTCTAAGATGCGTGCTTCGATCGTCTCGCGCTACGGACTATCGGATATTGCTCGTGAGATAAACCTCGGCCCGCACATATTGTTGGGTAAGGGCGAGCAATCCACTGGTGGCCGCGATAAGGATTCCATCCTTGCTGATACCACCGAGGCAATCTTTGGCGCTATCTACCGCGAGCATGGATTCGAAACTGCGCGAGATGTCATCCTGCGCTTGTTTGCGGAAAAAATCGAAAATGCCACTGTCAGCGGCCGCCACTTGGATTGGAAGACCACTTTGCAGGAGCTGTGCGCCGAGCTTAAGGCACCGATGCCGGTCTACTCGGCTACCTCCACCGGCCCAGAACATGACCAAACCTTTAACGCGGTAGCTACCGTAGCTGGTCTAACCGTGGGCAATGGAGTGGGACACAATAAGAAGCTGGCCGAGCAGCAAGCGGCTCAGGAGGCGTGCCAGACTTTGCGTGAGACTCCTCTCTTGGTACAGGGCACTGCGCATAAAGAAGGCTAAGCATGCCGGAACTGCCGGAAGTCGAGTCCGTCCGCCGGGGTCTTGAGCCCCACGTGGTGGGGCGGACTTTTGAGTCTGTGCACGTCCTTCACCCGCGTGCCAACCGTGGCCAAGATGAGCCACTTTCCGGTCTTCTTGTCGGTAAAGAGATCGCCGCTGTGGCCCGGCGAGGCAAGTTTATGTGGCTGGAATTTGTGGGCGAAGATTTCATGGATTCCCACCGCGACGTCCTTTTTGTCCACTTAGGCATGTCGGGCCAGGTTCGAATCGGCACGACCGATTCGCCGCATCTGCGCATTAGTGCTCAGCTAAGCGGTGGGGTAGAGCTTAGCTTTGTAGACCAGCGCACCTTTGGCTATTGGCTCTATGCACCGTGGGCGAAGATCTCGCACATTGGCATTGACCCGTTGGAACCAGACTTTGACATTGTGGCTACCGCACGGCGCCTGCGGGCAAAGAAAACTGCAGTAAAGACCGCACTATTGGATCAAACCTTGGCTTCTGGAATCGGCAATATCTATGCCGATGAATCCCTGTGGGCGGCACAGATTCCGCCCCGCAAAAGGGCATCGACGTTGCGGCAAAAGGATGCCATAGCCCTGCTCGAAGCGGCCCAAGAGGTTATGGCCGCCGCCCTAAAAGTGGGTGGCACGAGCTTCGATTCCTTGTACGTTAATGTGAACGGCGAATCGGGATACTTCTCGCGGTCCTTGGCCGCGTATGGGCGGGCTGGCCAGCCCTGTCAGCGTTGCGGAACGCCCTTGGAGCGCTGCGTAATTTCAGGGCGTTCCACCCATTTCTGCCCCCATTGCCAATAAGTTATGGCGCATGAGGTTCACGTTGTGAACCTCAAGGCAGTAAATTATTCTGCATGGATTTTCTTGAAAATGTCGTAACGACATTTAATGACGGCGTCTGGTCGTGGATTCTGCCCTGGCTGCTCATCGCTGCGGGCCTATTCTTCGGCATCCGTACCGCTTTGGTGCAGGTGCGCATGGTGCCAGATATGTTCCGCGCCGTTGTCGAGCGACCCAAGGGGGAAGGTCGCGATGAGGATGAGGACTACGGCGGCATCTCTGCTTTCAAGGCCTTCACTATCTCGGCCGCCTCCCGCGTCGGCACCGGTAACGTAGCCGGCGTGGCCGTGGCCATTTCCGTGGGCGGTCCAGGTGCTGTCTTTTGGATGTGGCTCATCGCCATCCTTGGTGGTGCAACTGCATTCATCGAATCCACGCTGGCGCAGCTGTGGAAGGTGCGCGATGGTGATGGTTACCGTGGCGGCCCAGCGTACTACATGAAGCGGGGTTTGGGCTGGGGCCCGCTTGGCGTTCTTTTCTCCATCGCTATTGCCTTTACCTTTGGTTTGGTCTACAACGCCTTCCAGACCAACGCCATCGCGGATGCGGTGTCCTTCTCTTTTGACCGCGATGACACCATGTTCCGCGCCATCATCGGTGTTGGTATCGCCGTGGTTGCAGGCCTCATCATCTTTGGCGGTGTTAACCGCATTGCCAATATCACCCAGATCATCGTGCCTTTTATGGCGGTGGCCTACCTGCTTGTCGGCGGTTTTGTAGTCATCACGAACTTTGACAAGGTGCCGGGAATGATTGGAGATATTGTCGGTCACGCACTGGGCATTAAGGAAATCGCGGGCGCCGGTCTCGGTGCGGCCATGATGAAGGGTATTCAGCGCGGACTGTTTTCCAACGAAGCTGGCGAGGGCTCTGCTCCGAATGCAGCGGCTACCGCGGCAGTCTCGCACCCGGTCAAGCAGGGCCTGGTGCAAACCCTTGGCGTGTACTTCGACACCTTGGTGGTGTGTACCATCACCGCCTTCGTCATCTTGCTGGGGCCGGAGATTGCCTACGGCGCTGAGGCAGAAGGCGTCTCCTTGACTCAGGCGGCTTTGTCTTCTGAGGTGGGCGAGTGGGGCATCCACTTCGTCAGCTTCATCCTTTTCTTCCTGGCTTTCTCCTCCATCCTGGGCAATTATTACTTGGCGGAATCTAACCTGGAGTACCTCACCCAGAGCAAGCTTGCGCTGGTAATCTTCCGCCTCGTTGTGCTTTTCTTTGTCTGGTTCGGCGCAGTGGGCTCCCTGCCGCTGGTCTTTGCCTTGGCAGATACCGGTGCGGCAACCATGGTGATTCTCAATATCATCGCCATCGTGCCACTATCCGGTGTGGCGATTAAGTTGCTCAAGAATTACAACAAGCAGCGCAGCCACGGCATTGACCCGGTATTCCACCGCGATATGATGCCGGAGCTGAAGGGCGTAGAGTGCTGGGACGGATCGGATCCTGTCACTCGCCGCAGCGAGGAGGATCGCCGCGTGTTGCGTGATAAGGGACACCACGACCGCTATTAGAAATTAGGGAGGCCGCATGGCACTGGAAAGAATGACCGCTTTTGTCCATGGGCACGTTCAAGGCGTGGGCTTTCGGTGGTGGACGCGCTCCCGTGCCCTTGAGCTCGGCTTGAACGGGCATGCCACTAATCTGGCCGATGGCCGGGTGCAGGTGGTAGCTGAAGGTCCGCGGGAGAAATGCGAGGAATTGCTGGGACTCCTCAATGAGCAGCCGAGTACGACCCGCCGCCCGGGAACGGTGGATCTGGTCGTCGAACAATGGGCTGCCCCTAAGGGCGAATCTGGCTTCATCGAACGCTAACTCGCAGCACAAGCCCGCCCGACCGAATCTCGAGGCTCGGCTGGGCGGCTGCGTTCAAGGCTTGCTAAACTTACCCAAATGCACCTGAAATCGCTGACGCTGAAAGGCTTCAAATCATTCGCGTCGGCGACGTCTCTGAAATTCGAGCCAGGAATTTGCGCCGTCGTCGGACCGAATGGCTCCGGCAAGTCCAATGTGGTCGACGCCCTGGCCTGGGTTATGGGTGAGGGAAGCGCCAAGACGCTGCGCGGTGGAAAGATGCAGGACGTCATCTTTGCCGGCGCTGGTGACCGCAAAGCGCTGGGGCGCGCCGAGGTCACCCTCACCATTGATAATGCGGACGGTGCGCTGCCAATCGAATACTCGGAAGTGTCGGTCACCCGCCGGATGTTCCGCGATGGCGCCAGCGAATACGAAATCAATGGCTCCAAAGCGCGCCTGATGGATATTCAGGAGCTGCTCTCTGATTCCGGTATCGGCCGCGAGATGCACATTATCGTCGGCCAAGGCAAGCTTTCTGAGATCCTAGAATCGCGGCCTGAGGATCGGCGCTCGTATATCGAAGAGGCTGCGGGTGTGCTCAAGCACCGCCGCCGCAAGGAAAAAGCGCAGCGCAAGCTCACCGGCATGCAGGCCAATTTGGATCGCCTGCAGGACCTTACTGATGAGTTGGGCAAGCAGCTCAAGCCTTTGGCCCGTCAGGCTGAGGCCGCGCAGCGCGCTGCCACTGTACAGGCTGATTTGCGCGACGCTCGCCTGCGGCTTGCCGGCGATAGGGTAGTGCGCCTGCGCAGCAAGTTTCAGGAGGCCGAGCGCGCGGCCGAGGTCCTAGCCGAGCAAGTAGAAGAAGTTACTGCGCAGCTAGAAGAGGCAACGGGTTCCCAGCTAGAAGTGGAAGCCCAGCTGGAGGAGGTTAACCCCAAGGCGGATTCCGCCCAAAAGCTGTGGTTCGACCTATCCACGCTTTCCGAGCGCATTTCCGCCACCCAGCGCATCGCGGAGGAACGAGCGGCCAATGCCGGCGCCCAGGTGGCCTATTCTGGGCAGGATCCGGATGACCTAGAGGCCCGTGCTGCCCGCGCGGACGAAGAGCATGCGGAGCTTCTCGCCGCGGCGGAGGAAGCTGCGGAGCGCTTGGAGGCCATCCGCGAGGAGGTAGCAGAGCGTCGTGAGGCATTCGAGGCCGCTGAGCGCGAGCACATGGCGCAGCTGCGTGCTATTGCGGATAGGCGTGAGGGCGTCGTCCGCCTCATCGCCGCAGAAGAAAAGGCGGCAGGCCAGGTAACTTCGACAGAAGAGGAGCTGGCGCGTCAAGAGGAGACCTTGACTTCTACCAAGCAGCGCACCCAAGCTGCCCAGGCGGAAGCCGATGAGGTAGCGGATAAGTTGCAGTCTTTGGCCGGTGAGCGTGAGCCGCTCGAGGAAGCCCATGTGCGAGCGGCCAGTGAATCGGGTGCGGCCGATAAGCGTTTGGAGCAGCTACGCGATGAGCAGCGCGAGCGCGAGCGCGCCGTCTACACGTTGCGCTCCCGCATCGATACCTTGGCTCAAACTGCGCCGGAAAAGATTGAGGTCGGCGAGCATTTCCAACCGTTGGCCGAGTTCATTACCACCAAGTACGAGACCGCGGTAGCTGCCGCGTTGGGTGCTTTTGCAGAGGCCCAGGCGGGCGAGATTTCTGCCCAGCTGATTGCGGACTTGGAAAAGGGCACGCGCTCTGCGCTTATCGACGTCTCCGTGGCCGCCCCTTCCTCTTCCTGGCGCGTGGATGCGTCTTTGCCCGCAGGCACCTCGTGGTTGCTCGACCACATTGCGGTGGTTCCAGAGGTATCCGCCGCGCTGCACCGCCTCCTTGCGGATGTCGTGCTCGTCTCCGATGTCGCGGAGGCGAGAAAGCTGGTGGCCGAGGACCCGCGCTTGCGTGCGGTCACCGAATCCGGCGTGGTGCTGGGTGAAGGTTGGGTAGAAGTAGGCACCGGTGCCTCATCCACCGTCGAGGTTTCCGCCCGCATCGCGGAGGCAGAGGAGCAGTTGGAATCTGCCACGCAGGAGCTGGAAGAACTATCGGGCACGCTTGAGGGCGCGAAGATCGCGGCGGAGGATGCCCGAGTGACTGCAGCCTCGGCAAAGGCCGCCTTGCGCGAGCACGATACTGAAGTTGATGCGTGGAAGCGCGATCACCAGCGCCTGCTCAAGCAATACGAGGCCAATAAGAATGAGCACGAGAAGGCCGCGGCGCGCGCGACCGAGATCGAGGTCAAGCTGACCGAGGCCCGCACGCAGCTTGCCGACGCCCGCGATAGGCTCGCCCGCGTCGATGCGGACGAACAACCCGACGAACCTTCTTCGGTGGAGCGCGATGAGGCCTCCGCAGCATTAGAGCAGGTCAAGTCCATGGAAATGGAGGCGCAGGTTGCAGCCCGCTCTGCCCAAGACCACGTGGGGCAGGTAGCGGGGAAGGGAGAGGCGTTGCGTCGCCAAGCGCAGCATGAACGCCAAGCCAAGGCCCGCCATGAGCAAGCAATGGCGCGGCGCAAGGCCCAGGGAGAATTGGCCGGTGCGGTAGCCAAGCATTCCCGCGATTTGGCTGCCCGCGCTACGCAGCTCCTCGAGCGCGCGACCTCTGAGCGCGATGATTACTTTGCACAGCGCACCTCCCTAAACTCGCAGCTGCAGCAGGTTAAGCAACACGTCTCGGCCGCGCGGCAGCAGCTGGACCGGCTGACCAACCGCGCCCATGACTCGGAAATTGCTCGCTCCCAGGCGCAGGTGCGTGTGGACGAAGCCGAAGCCAAGATTGTGGAACAGCTGGGCATTGCGATTTCAGATCTCTTGCAGGACTACACTCCAGGCGAAGATTTCGACCGCGGGGCGGAAAACGCGCGCTTGAAGCAAGCAGAAAAAGACCTCAATTCCCTAGGCAAGGTCAATCCGCTCGCGCTGGAAGAATACAAGGCTTTGGAGGAGCGCTATTCCTTCCTCTCTACTCAGTTGGAGGATGTCATCCAAGCCCGCAAGGATCTGGCGGGCGTTATCGAAGATGTAGACGCGCAGATTTTGCAACTGTTTACCGATGCGTGGCACGACGTCGAAGCAGAATTTCCTAAGGTTTTTCAGACCCTTTTCCCCGGTGGCGAGGGGCGGCTTATCCTCACAGAGCCGGAGGACATGCTCACCACTGGCATCGAGGTGGAAGCGCGCCCACCGGGCAAGAAAGTCAAGCGCCTGTCCTTGCTATCTGGTGGCGAGAAGTCGCTTACTGCGCTAGCGATGCTGGTAGCCATCTTCCGCGCCCGCCCCAGCCCGTTCTATGTCATGGACGAGGTTGAGGCAGCGCTTGATGACGTCAACCTGCGCCGCCTCATTGCTCTCTTTGAGGAGCTGCGGAAAGACTCGCAGCTAATCGTCATTACGCACCAAAAGCCGACGATGGATGTCGCCAACGTCCTTTATGGCGTAACCATGCGCGGCGATGGTGTTACTCGCGTGATTTCGCAGCGCATGAATCCCGCAGGCAGCGCCCCTGGAACGGAGCAAGCCAGCGAGGATGCCACTCGCTTGGGCGTAGATGCTCCCCGTGGTGACGAGGCGGGGAAGTAACCTGGGCTCGTCGACTTCCCGCAGAATTCCTTCCGCTATAGGAGGGGGTTTGGCGTGCCGCGAGCCGAGAAGACTGGCACTATAGAGGCATGAATTCTTTATGGTTATGGATCGGCATTGCGATCGTCGTCATCGTGCTGATTATTCTTTTCGTAGTAATCGGCAAAAAGCGCGGCGATGCCAAAAAGGTGTCCTTTGATAAGCCTGCTGAGGAAGAACCGAAGCAGCTGACCCAGGAGCAAAAGTCCGGCAACTATCAAGCCAAGTCCGGCTTTAACTTTGCTCCTGCTGGCGGCGCTAAGGAAGCGCAGAAAGCCCCGGTTCAGGCGGACAAGTCAGCTCAAGCGCAGCAGGCAGCGAAGACAGAGCCGAATGCTACAGACATCGCCAACGAGCAGCTCAGCGGCAAGACCTCACAGTCTAAGGAAAAGCCGCAGGCACAGGCTAAGCCACAGTCTGCTCAGCCCACGACTGATGCCGCTGCAAACAAGCCCGTGGCCGACAAGCCTATGGCAGACAAGTCTGTGGCAGAGGAGCCAGAAACCGAACCGGCACCTCAGCAGGGGAAGCCGGCGAAGACCGACAAGCCGGCAGAGCCTACTAAGCAGGCCCAGGCCCAAGCGCCAGCGGAGGAGAAGAAGCAAGCGGCAGAATCTTCCGCTGATAAGACAGAAAAACCACAGTCCAAGGGAACTGGCGCTGCGGCCGCGGCGACGACTGCTGGCGCGGCAGGCGTAGCGGGTGCGGCAGCTGGGGCGTCGGAAAGCGAAGAATCGCACGCGGACCGTGCCCCGAAAGCGGCTGGACAGCCAGAAGCTGCACCCAAGCCGGAAGAGCCGACAGCTGCCGAAAAGGCAAAAGAGCCGGAAGACGTTGTCTCCGTGGAAAATGCCGAGGTAGAAGAGGAGTCCCCAGTCTTCGACGAGGTTGTTGAAGACAATGATGCGGAAGACATCGAGGAGCGGGTGGACGACCGAGAGGAAGCCCAAGAAGCCGCAGCTGCTGCCGAGGCACAAACCGGTGCAGCCGAAGCCGCCAAGGAACAGACCGAAGTTCCAACAGGCGAACCTGCCCCAGCACCAGCTCCGCAGGATGATATCGCACCCGCCGGTGGGCGTCTTGGCCGTTTGCGCGGGCGCCTTTCGCGCTCGCAAAATGCCATCGGCCAAGGGCTCATGGGAATTTTGTCCGCAGGCGATTTGGATGAAGAAGCCTGGGAGGAAGTCGAAGATACGCTCATCATGGCGGATTTGGGCACCAAGTCCACGATGAAGGTGACTGACTCCCTGCGCGAGAAGATTGCAGAGCGCGGCGTTTCCAGCGAGGATGAAGCCCGTGCCATGCTGCGCGAATGCCTGATTGAAGCAGGCCACCCAGAGATGGATCGCTCCATTAAGGCCATGCCGAATGAGGGCAAGCCAGCAATCGTAATGGTCGTCGGTGTCAATGGCACCGGCAAGACCACAACCACCGGCAAGCTTGCTCGCGTGCTAGTAGCCATGGGCCATAAGGTCCTTTTGGGCGCGGCCGACACTTTCCGAGCTGCGGCCGCTGATCAGCTTGAGACGTGGGGCCGCAGAGTTGGCGCCGATACCGTGCGCGGCAAGGAAGGCGCTGACCCAGCATCGGTAGCCTTCGATGCGGTAGCAACCGGCGTGGAACAGCAAGTAGATGTGGTCTTGGTCGACACCGCAGGCCGGCTCCATACCTCCACGGACTTGATGGACCAGCTAGGCAAGGTCAAGCGCGTGGTAGAAAAGAAGACTGATGTGGACGAGGTCCTGCTGGTATTGGATGCCACGGTGGGGCAGAATGGCCTTACGCAGGCACGAATCTTCCGCGAGGTAGTAGATATCACCGGTGTGGTTCTCACCAAGCTGGACGGCACCGCTAAGGGCGGAATCGTCTTCCAGGTACAAGAAGAATTGGGTGTTCCAGTCAAGCTTGTAGGCTTGGGCGAAGGCGCCGATGATCTCGCGCCATTCGAAGTTGAAGGCTTCGTCGACGCTCTGTTGGGCGAGAAGTAGCAGCCAACTTTCAACTCCCCCTGCATATCGGGTGTCACGTACGTGCGCGACGGTGTGCTGGGGGAGTCCTTTGTTTTCATGGGCAAGTTATAGCGTGCAACAATCTCGCGAATTCTTTTCGCTCTCATCTCGCTGTCGGTTCGCAGACTATGTAAAAAGTCCTATGCAATTGGCGCGGGAATAAGTCCTGCTGAACGCCTGTGAACTCTCTGCCTGCGAGCGTAATTGTGGCGGTTGTGCTTGCCTTTTATGTAGCGCAGGGGCATGCTGCAATGTGGTTTGACCTTGGCAGGAATGGTAGCCTGAAAGGGCTGTATTTAATGCGAAATTCGCATTAAACCTAGACCAAGGTTCGTGAGGCAAGTATTTCGTGACGCTACTTTATGCAGTCCTCCTCGCGGCGCTGGCAGTGATCATGGCACCGGTAACCGTAAAGGTTATTGACCGAAAGGCAGGCTATCCACTAGCTGGCCTTTTTCTTATTGCAGCGGTCCTCATCGCCAAGGAATTTCCTGCCATTGCAGCCGGGGAGGAATTGAGTTTCCACGCCACTTGGGTGCGTGATTTCATCGCACCAGGCGTCGACGTAAGTTTTGCTCTCCGCGGGGACGCGTTGAGCATCTTCTTCGCTATGTTGGCGCTGGTCATTGGCGCCGTCGTTTTCACATATTCGGCGGCCTATTTGCCCAAGAATGAGGGCAACACCAGCTTTTATACCTTGATGACAGCGTTCACGCTGTCCATCTTGTTGCTGGTTCTGGCCAATGACGTGGTGGTTTTGTTCCTTGCCTGGGAGCTAGTCTCCTTGGCTTCGTTTATGTTGATTGCTCGCTCCGGTTCAGGCGGCGAGGCTGGTTCGCAGCGCACACTGATCCTAACCTTTATTGGTGGATTGACCCTGCTGACCGGCTTGGGTATTGCCGCGACGGTGACCGGATCGACTACCGTTTCTGATATCTTGGCGTCCCCTGTATGGACGGAACGCCCAGGGATAACGGCAGCCGTAGCCGTGTTGATTGCGGCGTCCGCCTTTACTAAGGCGGCACAGTTCCCATTCCATTTCTGGTTGCCAGAGGCTATGGCCGCCGCCACCCCGGTATCGGCCTTCCTTCACGCAGCAGCGGTGGTCAAGGCCGGTGTGTACCTGCTTATTCGTTTTTCCACCATCTTCCACGATGCGGCGGTGTGGAATTGGTTGCTCATCGTCGTAGGCATGGGCACCGCGGTGATGTCCGCGGTATTTGCAGTGCAGAAGACGGATCTGAAAAAGCTTACGGCCTATTCCACCGTCTCCCATCTGGGCTGGATTGTTGCCACGATTGGCGTGGGTACCCCGTTCGCTATCGCTGCAGCGTTGGTCCACACTCTGGCGCACGCGCTGTTTAAGTCCTCGCTGTTTATGCTCATTGGCGTCATCGACCATGAGGCTGGGTCGCGCGATATTCGCCGCCTAGGACCACTGTGGAATAAGATGCCGTGGACATTTGGCTCCGTAGTAATTGGTGCGGCCTCGATGGCTGCGGTGCCACCGCTTCTGGGCTTTGTGTCCAAAGAGGGAATGCTCACGGCGTTTGAGGACGCCCCGATTGGCAGCGCGGGCCAGGTAATCCTGCTCATCGTTGCTGGCATCGGTGCCTTTTTCACCTTTACTTACTCCGCAAAGATTGTCTTCGGCGCATTCTTTGATGGACCTCGCGACATGGAACATGTCCACGAAGCCCCCGTGTCGCTCTGGCTGCCCGCCGCTTTGCCGGGCTTTATGTCCCTGCCGCTGGTATTTGTGCTCGGGCTCTTTGATGCCCCGATTGATGATGCAGTGGCTGCCGTGGGATTGGAGCATCATTCGCACCTTGCCCTCTGGCACGGGTTCAACGTTCCTTTCCTTATCTCGCTAGTGGTCCTCATCGTCGGTATTGCCGGTATCTTTGCCCGCAAGAAGATGTGGGCAAGCTTTGAAGCTCACGAGTTCATGCCGCGCAGCGGCAATGATTTGCTGTATTCACTGATGAAGGGTTGCTCCCAGTTGGGGCGCGTTCTGGGCAAGATGTCCGATTCGCATAATCCATCCCGTCATATGCTGCCGATTGTCATTTTGATTATCGTGCTGGCAGCTACCACCCTCATTCGCGATGGCGTCGACGGCGTAGCACTGCAGCCACGGGTGGCTGGTCTGGATAACCCATGGGACTTGCTGCCACTGGGCATCATCGCCCTAGCGATGTTTGGTCTGGTGCGCACCCAGAACCGCTTGACCGGTGCCATCATGATTGGCATTGCCGGCTCGGGCGTGACCTTGCAGATGTTCCTGCTTGGCGCACCTGACGTGGCGCTGACGCAGTTTATGGTGGAGGCCCTGTCCGTCATCGTCATGATGATGGTGCTGCGCTACCTGCCAGAAACCTTCCAGCCGGTGAAGAACAAATCCCGCAAGACCGGCTCCATCGTCATTGCGGTCTTGGCCGGTGTGGCTGCGTTCCTAGGCGTGTGGGGACTCATGGGCCGACACGAGCGCTCCGATTTGGCCATGTGGTACCTGGACAATGCTCCGGACATCACCGGCGGCGACAATGTTGTCGCTACTATCATCGTGGAGTTCCGTGCACTCGATACCTTGGGCGAGCTTTCCGTACTGGGCATGGCTGCAGTGGTTATTGCAGCAATCACTACAACGTTGCCGCGGTTCCCGTTCAAGTCGGGTACACGCCCAGCGCCGTTTGGCCAGTCCCAGCTGAACTCCGTGCCATTGCGCAAGGGCGTGCATGTTGTTATCCCGCTGTTGGTCATTATGTCCGTCATCGTTTTCTTCCGCGGGCACAATGCCTCCGGCGGTGGCTTCCCCGCGGCGCTGATCATGGGTGCAGCAATCGGGCTTATCTATCTGTCCCGTGGCTCCGATGAAATTGTTTTCGGCCGCATGACTCCGATTAACCTGACCGGTATCGGCATTATCACCGCCTTGATTGCCGGCTTTGTAGGCTACTTGCACCACGGCATTGGCAATGGTGGCTTCCTGGCTGCAATCCATGCCGAAGCCTTTGGCCAACACTGGACCACCTCGCTCATCTTCGACTTGGGCATCTACCTAGCGGTGCTGGGTATGTTGACTATGGCGATTAACGCATTGGGCGGTTACCTGCGCCCAGGAACGGAGCGTGAATTCTTGCCATGGGTTCATGATGATGATTCCGCACTGCCGACGACTCCACGCATTTCGCTTGAAGACGTCGACGATCCGTACCCAGACCCGATCAACCCTTCGACCGATCCGTTGGCCTTGCTGACGCCTTCGGAAGCAAAGACGAAGAGGAAGAGTAAGCGCTCCGCGGCTATCCGGGGAGGGGAGAAGTAATGATCCTTGCATTGACTATTGCTTTGCTCATCGGTAGTGCTGTCTATCTCATCCAGCAGCGCGGCTTGGTACGCATCGTGCTGGGCATGATGGCTTTTGGCCACGGTGCCAACCTGATGCTGCTGGCTACGGGCGTGTATTCCTACCGCGGAGAGTCCTTCCCATCTCAGGTTCCGCACGATCAGATGGCCGACCCGCTGCCGCAGGCCTTCGTGCTGACCGCCGTTGTTATTTCCATGGCAACCTCGACCATCTTGTTGACGATGGCGGCCATGGGCAAGAACGACGACACCGATGTGGTGGAACCAGTTGATGACAACACCATCGACCATGCCTTTTCGACCTTGGGACGCGACGCCCAAAATCGCCAAATATTGGAGGATTCCACCAATCAGCTTGACCGAATTGGTCAGGTGGACCACAACACTCCCGTTGCAGAACGCGGCGCAACTGAACAGAAGGAGGATGACAAATAATGGCTGATGCTGTAGCTCAACTCCTTCCGCTATTTCCAGCGGTCCCGCTGATTGCAGCGGCCTTCGCACTGCTGGCACCGTGGCGTGCTCTACGCGATTCCATCATGCTTATCATCCCGGGTGTTGGAATTTTCGCCGGCCTGGGCCTGCTCATCTACACCATGAACAATGGGGTAGTAGCCCATACTGTTGGCCTCTACCAAGGCAATGTGGGTATCCCGTTTGCGGCGGATGCCTTCTCCGCGTTGATGATCATTACTACGATGATCGTCGCGTTTGGTGCCAACTGGTTTGCCATTGTGGGTGGGGAGACTAAGTCTCGCTACTATCCTTCGCTCACCCTGATTTTGATCACCGGTGTGTGCGGTGCATTGCTAACCGCTGACCTCTTTAACTTCTTCGTTTTTATTGAGGTCATGCTTCTGCCGTCCTACGGCCTTATCACCATGTCTGGTACGTGGTCGCGCTTGGCAGCCGGCCGTGCCTTCGTCTTGGTTAACCTTTTCGCCTCCACCTTGTTGGTTGTTGGCGTGGGTTATATCTATTCGGTTACCGGTGCGGTCAACCTAGGCGCACTGAAGGGCGCAGCGGCGGGCAATGGGCCGGTGACCGTGGCAGCAGGCTTGATCCTCATTGCGATTACCGCCAAGGCCGGCGTGTTCCCCGTGCAGTCGTGGCTGCCACGCACCTACCCAGGAACCTCCGCCGCGGTGATGGGCCTATTTTCCGGCTTGCACACCAAAGTGGCCGTCTACATGCTCTACCGCCTCTACGTGCAGCTATTCGATCTGGAACAGCGCTGGAATCTGTTGATCATCGTCATCATGATTATCTCCATGATGATCGGTGCCTTCGGCGGCCTAGCGGAAAATTCCATCCGCCGCGTCCTCGGTTACCAGATGCTCAACGGCATGCCTTTCATCTTGGTCATGCTTGCGTTTACCTCTGATGACCCACGTCGCGCACTGGCAGCTGGCATCATGTACACGATTCACCACATGGTGACCGTTGGTTCGCTGATCTTGGCCTCTGGTGCCATTGAGGAGACCTACGGCACGGGCGTGCTCAGCAAGCTTTCCGGTCTCGCTCGCCGCGACCCCATCATCGCGTGGATTTTCGCTGCCGGTGCATTCTCCGTCGTGGGCTTCCCACCGTTCTCGGGAATGTGGGGCAAGTTGATGATTGTCTTCGAGATCGCCCGCGTGGGCGGTGCTTGGGCCTGGATTACCATCGCGGCCATCATCATCGCTTCCTTCGCTGCCTTCTTGGCCATGCTGCGCGTGTGGCGCAAGGTCTTCTGGGGCAAGGGCCTGCCGGAGGACAAGGTCCCGGATGAATTGGTCATCCGCAAAAAGCTCATGGCCCCATCCGCGGCTCTCATCCTTGGTTCGCTGTGCATGTTCATCTTCTCCGGCATCGTCCTCGATGTTGTGGATGCCGCAGCGGAGCAGCTGCTGGACACTAACGCATATACTGAAACCGTCTTGGGAGATGAGCCGATTGCCGTTCCCAATATCGATGAAATCCAGGAGGGCCGTTAAATGAACGCAATTGTGTATGCATTGTGGCTCATCAAGGAGATTTTCGTAGCCGGCATTAGCTTGGCACTGGCGGCCTTCAAACCGGATAACGAATACAATCCGGTTATTATTCGCTACCCCCTGCGCGTGACTAGCGCCTGGGAAATCTTCTGGTTTACGTCTTCCATTACCGCAACCCCGGGCACGCTCTCGCTCGGTTTGCGTGAACCGCCCCGCCAAGGGCTGCCGCGAATCGTGCTGGTACAGGCCGTCCAAGGATCCGACCCGGCGGAAATCGTGGCTGACCTGGCTGAGATGGAACGGCGCCTCGCCCCGCGGGTTAAGGACATCGATTATGGAGTGCCGGGCCAAGGGGAGACTACAGAATTGGATGAGGCTTTCTACGAGTATCCGCTCGAGTCTGTGGGACGCTATATGCGCTCGCCTGACTTGGCGCGGGCGGAGGACACTCCGCTTTCAGAAAGCCAGGCGGACGTCGAAAAGCCAAAGCGCCGAGCCCGCAACGTACAACGCAGAAAGGAGACCGAGCGATGATTGACTTTGCCACATTGTCCCCATTCGGCTGGGTCATATTTGTATGCGTATTCATCATTGGCATCGCCACGTGGTGTGGCGTGCTGCTAGCGCTTCGTACGCGCGATGAGCTCACCCGCGCCATTACCTCGGATATAGTTTTCTACGGCATGATCTGCATGTATTTAGCGTGGTCGATGACCAATAAGGCCCCGATGGCGTATTACATTGCACTCCTTGGTGCCATTGCCGCCGGTGTGCTACCGACGCTATCGATGGCCCGCATTATTTCGAAGGGCAGGCGATAAACTATGGCCATTTCTGAAATTATCGCCTCCGTCCTGCTTATCGCCGCTACCCTCTTGGTGGTCGCTACGGTGGTGTCTCTGTGGCGAGCGCCCGATGCCTTGACCCGTGCTAACTTGCTGGGCCCCACTGTGGGACTTGCGGTACCGCTGATTATTGTGGCCAAGTTAGTCGTGGACTTTGGCCGCGATGGCTTTTCCCTGTGGCTGCTCATCCAGGCACTGATCGCCTGCTTCGGCGTATGGATCATCGGCTCAGTAGGGTCCTTTTATCTGGGCCGTTCCATCTACGGCGTAACCGTCACCGACGTCAAACACGCCAAACACAACAATAAGGAAATTCAGACCGTGCACGCAGAGGAAGACGATATCTAGTTCTCTCCAACCCCCTCTGGCGGCGAGCCGTTTCTGTTCCTGCGCGTGGCTGCGGGGAAGACAGAACAGCTCGCCGCTTTTCTGGTTGCACAGGAGGTCTTCTGAACCCACCAGCGCTTTGAATACGCAATGTGGAAAAAGTTGCACAGCAATTGCTGTGCTCGGGCTAGAATGGGTGCACGTTATTCGGTGCCTGTAGACCCGCCCCGAAGAGTTAGCAAGGAGTAACAATGAAACTCATCACGGCCATCGTTAAGCCCTTTACCCTGCCGGAAATCCGTCAGGCTCTGGAGCAGCAGGAAGTACGCGGCCTCACTGTTACTGAAAGCCAGGGCTTTGGGCAGCAGCGTGGACACAGCGAGGTATACCGCGGAGCAGAATACGCCACCGACTTTGTGCCCAAGGTGAAGCTGGAAATTGTTGCGGCCGATGACCACGTCGAAGACATCATTGATGCCATTGTGGATGCTGCCTACACGGGCAAGATCGGCGATGGCAAGCTGTGGGTAACCCCGGTTGAAGATGCCATTCGTGTGCGCACCGGCGAGCGCGGCGAGGCGGCGCTCTAAGCCCGCATGCATACCGCCGCACAGATTCGCGCCGAGGCCCATGCCTCGGCGCTTCGTGTATTGCGCAGTCTCGAGCTTCCACCGGGAACAGCGCTCGCTGCCACCGGATCCTTTGCGCGCAATGAGATGACTCCGCACTCCGATATTGATGTCATCCTCATCTATCCGGAAGGTTACGAGCCAGACCCGGCTTTGGTGGAGCAGCTGTGGTACCCCGTGTGGGATGCCAAGTACCGCCTGGATTATGCCCTACGCACCCCGCAAGAGTGCGGGGCGATTGCCGCCGAAGATGCCTCTGCCGGCTTTGCCCAGTTGGATTTGGCCTTTGTAGCAGGGCGCAAGGTTCTGGTGGATGAGGCGCGGGCGCAATTGCTCGCGGCGTGGCGGCGCCAGCTGCAGCGCGGCTTTGATGATTTCTTGGATACCGCGATTACTCGGTGGAAGCGTTCGGGCGCTGTGGCAGCGATGACGAATCCGGACTTGAAAAATGGGCGCGGGGGATTGCGCGATATTCAGCTCTTGCGCGCGATGGCTTTGGGCAACCTGTGCGACTTTCCAGATTTGGACGTTGAGCAGCGGCTGCTTCTCGACGCCCGCACGCTCCTGCACGTCACAGCCCGGCGCCACCGGGATATCTTGGATCCCGAGTTCGCCGCGGATGTAGCTGCGGACCTGGGGTTTGAAAGCCGTTATGCCTTGACAGCGGCTTTGGTCAGCGCTGCGGCCACGGTCAATAAGGCGGTGGAGCGCGGCCTTGCTACCGCCCGTGGGGTGCTAGGCCGTAATGCTTCGGTGACCGGCCGGGGCCGGCGCCGCCCGCTCGATGTGGACGTGGTGTCCGAGGGCGGCAACATTTTCCTTTCCCGCAATCCAAATGTAGAGGACCCGTGGCTGCTCACCCGCGTGGCGGCTGCCGCGGCACGCACGGGATATATCATCGCCGAGACCACGTGGCACCAGCTCCAAGACCTGCCCGAGCTGCCGCTACGCTGGCCGCGGGCAGCGGTGGATGATTTCTTCGCTATTTTGTCCTCGCCGCGATGCACGCCGCGCGTCATACAGGACTTGGACCGCTATGGCCTATGGGAACGCTTAGTCCCGGAATGGGGGCATGTGCGCGGCTTGTTGCCGCGCGAGCGCAGCCACGTCAATGCGGTGGACCATCATCTCATCGCAACGGTAACGCGGTCCGCGCAGATGCGTACCTCGGTGGCTCGTCCTGATTTATTGCTGCTGGCCGCGCTTTACCATGACATAGGCAAGGGCTACGGACGCCCTCATGCCCAAGTAGGTGCGGAGATGATTACCCGCCAGGCAGCCCGTATGCGGTTGAGCGTCGCCGATAGGTCGCGCGCCCAAACCTTAGTGGCAGAACATACCACCTTGGCGCGGTTAGCGGCGACGATGGACCCGGCTTCCGATGCCGCTCGCGATGCCCTCTTGGCTGCCGCGCATTATGACCAGCTGACTATATCCCTGTTAGCGGTGTTGGCTGAGGCTGATGCCCAATCGACCGGGCCTGGCGTGTGGACACCGCGAGTGGAGCAAGCACAGAAGCTGATCGTCGCGCGGGCACTTGAGGCGCTCAAACCACGTGTTCTCGACCGCCCTGCTGTGCATGTACCGCTATCTAGCGAAGGCGTTGCGCTCACAGTGGATTGGGAAGACCAAGAAGTCAGCGTGTCGTGGTGCGGTACTTCTCAAGGGGAGCTAAAGCGCATCTTCGCCTTGCTATCGGCGCTGGGGTGGACCATCGTGCGGGCGAATATCGTTCGCGAGGAGGACGGTGCCTATAAGGCGGAGTTTTTCATCCGTACGGTGCAACAGACCCTGAAGGAGGCAGCGCAGGAGATAAGGTTTATTCAGTCCTATAACTCACGAACTTATACGGAGCTGCCGGCCATTTCTGGAGAGGTGACCACTGCGGCATTCGATGTGGGCGGCATTTTGGTCATCCGGACGGTCGAGCGCATCGGCGCTTTAGGGCACTTGGTAGAGGCATTGCCGGACTTTGTATGGCTGCGCCATGAGATTTTGGGCGCGACGATGATCGTCAATGTGTACCTCGCCGGGCAGGTTTCTCGCGCTACCGTGGTGGGGAATGTGACCAGGGCCCTGGCTAGGGACTAAGATTGAATAGTTGAACTTTAGATCGATCTAAATTAAGGGAGCGCATCCGTAGTGTTTGACTCACTATCAGACCGCCTACAGTCAGCCCTGGCGGGCCTGCGCGGTAAGGGCAAACTGACCGAGGCTGATATCAATGCCACCGCTCGCGAGATCCGCCTCGCGCTGCTGGAAGCCGACGTGTCTTTGACCGTCGTCCGTGGCTTTATCAAGCGCATCAAGGAACGCGCCCGCGGCGCGGAAGTCTCTGAGGCGCTCAACCCGGCGCAGCAGGTAGTCAAAATCGTCAATGAGGAGCTCATTGAGATCCTTGGTGGCGAAACCCGCCGCCTGAACTTGGCTAAGAACCCGCCGACGGTGATCATGCTCGCCGGCTTGCAGGGTGCTGGTAAAACCACCCTGGCCGGTAAGTTGGCCAAGCACCTAGCTAAGCAGGGCCATACCCCGATGCTGGTGGCCTGTGACTTGCAGCGTCCGGGCGCGGTGCAGCAGCTGCAAATTGTCGGCGAGCGCGCTGAGGTGCCGACCTTCGCACCGGATCCGGGAACCTCTCTGGACTCTAACGAGCATGAAATGGGCACCTCGCACGGGGACCCGGTGGACGTCGCTAAGCAGGGCATTGCTGAGGCTAAGCAGAAGCAGCACGATGTGGTCATCATCGATACCGCTGGCCGCTTGGGCATCGATGAGACCCTGATGACGCAGGCGCGCAATATCCGCGATGCCGTCAACCCAGACGAAGTCCTTTTTGTCATTGACTCCATGATCGGCCAGGACGCCGTGCAGACGGCCGAGGCCTTCCGCGATGGCGTGGACTTTACCGGCGTCGTTCTCACTAAGCTGGACGGTGACGCCCGTGGTGGTGCGGCCTTGTCTATCCGTGAGGTCACCGGCAAGCCCATCATGTACGCCTCTACCGGTGAGAAGCTCGATGATTTCGATGTCTTTCACCCGGAGCGCATGTCCAGCCGCATTCTGGGCATGGGTGATTTGCTCTCCCTTATCGAGCAGGCTGAAGCAACCCTGGACCATCAGAAAGCCGAAGAGGCAGCCTCTAAGCTGGGCTCTGGCGAGCTGACGCTAAATGACTTCCTTGAGCAGATGTTGATGATCCGCAAGATGGGTCCCATCGGCAATCTGCTGAAGATGATGCCCGGCGGCAAGCAGATGAATGAAATGGCCGCCATGGTGGATGAAAAGCAGCTGGACCGCATCCAGGCGATCATTCGCGGTATGACGCCGCAGGAGCGTGAGGATCCGAAGATTCTCAATGCATCGCGCCGCAAGCGCATTGCTAATGGTTCTGGTGTAAGCGTTTCCGAGGTCAACCAGCTCATCGAGCGCTTCAACCAGGCTAAGAAGATGATGTCCAAGATGGCCGGCCAATTCGGCATGGGCGGCATGGGCGGTCGCTCCGCTACCAAGAAGAAGCCCAAGGGTCGCAAGGGCAAAAACGGCAAGCGCAAGAAGGGCAAAGGCGGCGGTGGCAACCGCGGCCCGAAGATGCCAGGCGGTATGCCGGGCATGGGCGGAATGCCAGGAATGCCCGGTGGCGGCGGCATGCCGTCCATGGAGGAGCTGCAAAAGCTCCAGCAGCAAATGGGCGGCGGCGGTGGCATGCCAGGTATGCCCGGCATGCCAAAGATGCCGAAGGGAATGGAAAATATCGACCTCGACAACCTGGACTTTGGCAAGGGCAAGAAGTAGTGTTCCCCAGCCTTAAGACATAAAGAAGGAGGCTTCCGCGTTGCTGCGGGAGCCTCCTTTTTGTGCGGCTTGTCGACGCCGCCCTAAGCCCAAGCGCGCCTTTGCACGAGGCGCCTTCGCTCTCGGGGCTCGTGCACGACCGAGCTATGGCCTAGACGGCATCGTCTTGTGCGGCGTTGGGGTAGGGGACTGGGTTGGCATGTTGCTTGCTGGCGTTGGTAGGTGCTGCGGGCGCTTGCTCCACGGCTCCTGCAGCCTGCTCCGGTGGGACGTCCGGGGCTTCCTGCTGGACTTTTTCCCCGTCGAGGAAGGGCTTGAGGGCCTCGCGGATCATTGGCATTGCAGATTCCGCAAAAGCATTCGTGATGTGGTGCATGTCGCGGTAGACCATCGTATTGCCGATGATGACTGGGCAGTCACCATTGGCATCGCAGAACCACGGAGCGGTATCAATCGAGAGCATATTCTGGTACTTCGACAGCACGACCGCACCGGGGTCAAAAGGCTGGTAGACCTGCTCAAAGCGCATGCCGCAGCCATAAGCATCTTCGGAAGCGACGTAGCATTCATCAAACTCGCGTGGGCGGCCTTCTTCATCGAATCCCCACGGGTTATCGCGGAAGCCCAAGAAAGGAATATCGCGGTCGGCCAATTCATCCCAGAACGCCTGGTAGCCGGCGGGCACGGCATCAGGGCCGGTGCCATATTCATTTTGCGGGCGAGTGGTATTCGAGATGACCAAGGCCGGGTTTGCCTCTTCGATGCGATCCATGACCAGCTTGCCCCACTCGGCACACTCTGGGGTCACGGTGACATCGTCACCCAATTCAATCGGGCAGCCCTGGCGCAGCAGCGGTACCAGCTTAAAGCCCATTTCCTTGCCTAAGCGGTCCAGCGGGGCAGAATACTGCTCCGCGTGGGAACCGCCTACCAAATAGACTTCCTTCTCTGCGTTGGGATCACCGAAAATGCAGGGGGTCTTTCCGTCCTTGCGGGTTTCGAAGAAGAAGTCAGCGGGCTGGCTATCCGGCACGAAGCACCAGTTTGTCGCTACTGGTGGCTGGATTCCGCCGGCCAGAATTGGATCAGGCTTGACCTCCACGTTATCCGGCGGGGTGATGTCGTTGATGAACGTCGTTGCGCCGGGGTAGAGGGCAGGGTCCAAAAGCTCCGCATCAGCATCATCAAGGGTGCGCATCCACAGTGGCTGGACAGCCAAGAGACCGACAACGGCCGCGGCGACTACAACGCCGCCCACACCGCGGGCGGCACCGGCTGGTTTCTGCAAGGTCGACAGACCCTTGCGTACCGGCAAATCCTCGGCCGTGGGGCGCTTGCGATGCTGCCGCAGGGGCTTTTCCAAAAAGCGGTGCGTGAGGTCCGCCAACACTAGCGAAATGACGATAATGATGACGCCCAACCACCACGACGGGGTCTCTTGACCCAGGTAGGAGGTGGACAAAATGAGCAATGGCCAGTGCCACAAGTAGAGCGGGTAGGCTACATCTCCCAGCCAGCGCGCCTGCTTGGAGGCCATGGCCTTGGAAATCTTGCCACCGCCGCCCAAGATAATGAGCACGGCGCCGCCTAGTGGCAAGAGGGAAAGCGGGCCAGGATACGCAGTGGTATCCGCGATGATGGCACCAGTAAAGATGAGCATTAGAAGGCCCAGGCCGGTAAAGAGGTCATAGAGGCGGGCTGGAATCTTCCAGGAGGAACCGTAGATGGCCAAGACCGCGCCCAAGGTCAACTCCCAAGCGCGTGACCAGGTGGAATAGTAGTTCTCCGGAGTTCCGTAGAGGCCGTGGCGCGAAGCATAGGCGAAGGAGGCGATGGTGACCACGATGAGGATCGGGCCAGCAATCTGGTTGACCGTGGGGAAGCTGCGCTTGCCCAAAGGCTGCTGCTTCGGCCGGAACTTCATGATGGCAGCCAAGATGAGCGCGAAGGCAATGCCCATGATGTAGAACTGGCCCTGCACGGCCATGGACCACATGTGCTGCAGCGGTGAGGTATCAGCCGCGGCCGCCGTGTAGTCGGCGTTTTGTTTCGCTAGCTCCCAGTTCTGGTAGTACAGCATGGTGGCTGTGATCTGTTGGGTGAGCTCGGTGCGCATGAGCTGCGGGGTGAAAATGCGCACTAGAATGTAGGTCACGCCGATGACCAAAACCAAGCTTGGTACCAGGCGCCGCAAGGTGCGCCAGACGGGCCACCATGGGTTTAGTGAGGCGTTTGGCTTGCTGGCGTAGCGCAGTTGGGAGCCCAAGAAAAAGTAGCCGGATAGCAGCAAGAATACGTCGACGCCGCCGGAAACGCGTCCGACAAAAACGTGGTAGATAACTACTAGGCCAATGGCAATACCGCGCAGACCATCAAGGTCATAGCGGTACCGGAAATTTCGCGGTGATTCTTTAGTCATAAACTGTCTTTTCGTGCGCCTTTGCCTGGATGGTGGGGCGGAAGGCGCGCCATACATATGAAACGAAATGTCTATATTCGGCCCTTAAGGGTACTCTGCTTCAGTATCGCAGGCATAACGAACCTGCGTGCGTGGCGTAGTAATTTTTGAAAATGCAGCTACTCGCGCTAAAATACTTCAAGTTATCTTCTCGGTTGTACTGAGCTAGATGAACTACATAACGTAATATTCTGCGTAGCACCGTTCCCGTCTACGGTCGGCCGGTATGTCACGCGCAGATAAAATCCAAGGGTTGAACCGGCGCACTATGTAGTGCGCGTCCGAACTGCCCAGTGACTAGAAAAGGAGCCATCATGGCTGTCAAGATCAAGCTGCAGCGCCTGGGCAAGGTCCGCGCTGCTGAGTACCGCGTTGTTATTGCTGATGCCCGCACCCGTCGTAACGGCAAGGTCATCGAGAACATCGGTATCTACCACCCGAAGGAAGAGCCTTCCCTTATCCAGATCGATTCCGAGCGTGCACAGCACTGGCTATCCGTTGGCGCACAGCCAACCGAGCCGGTTCTCGCTCTGCTGAAGGTCACCGGTGACTGGCAGAAGCACAAGGGCCTGCCGGGCGCAGAGGGCACCCTGAAGGTTGCTGAGGAGAAGAAGTCCAAGCTGGAGATCTTCAACGAGGCGCTGGCTGAGGCTAACAATGGCCCGACCATCGAGGCCATCACTGAAAAGAAGAAGAAGGCCAAGGAAGAGGCTGAGAAGAAGGCTGCTGAGGAAGCTGCTGCTGCAGAGGCTGCCGCTGCTGCCGCCGGCGAAGCTGATGCTGAGGCCGAGGAGAAGGCTGAGGAAGCTTCCGAGGAGTCCGCAGAGTAATCTGCCTCCCTTGTTAAGCGCATAGCGCTTTAGCTTCGGGCCCCGCCGCTACGATCACTGGTCGTAGTAGCGGGGCCTTTATAGTCCGCGGAGGGTTAAGCGACAAAATGTGTGTCCGGAATCGTTGATTTTCATGCTCTGAACTCCGCGTTTGCGGAAAATATATGCTCCAAAAGCATATATTGGCC
>NZ_MKXT01000023.1:0-35216 GCF_001913985.1 Corynebacterium sp. S5S1 | reverse complement strand
GGGCCAATATATGCTTTTGGAGCATATATTTTCCGCAAACGCGGAGTTCAGAGCATGAAAATCAACGATTCCGGACACACATTTTGTCGCTTAACCCCCTAGGGGGTAGGATAAGGCACCATGACTGCAGACAATTCCACCGTTTCCCGCGTCCTGTCCGGTATCCAACCCACCGCTGATTCCTATCACCTGGGTAATTACTTGGGAGCGCTCAAGCAGTGGATTGACCTGCAGGACGGCTATGACGCCTTCTACTTCATCCCTGACCTGCACGCGATTACCGTGGAGCAAAACCCGGAGGAGCTGCGCAACCGCACCATCGCAGGTGCCGCACAGCTCATCGCCCTAGGCATTGATCCGGAAAAGTCCACGCTCTTCGTGCAGTCGCACGTGCCCGCCCACGCGGAGCTGACCTGGGTTTTGCAGTGCCTGACCGGCTTTGGCGAGGCCTCCCGTATGACCCAATTTAAGGATAAGTCCGCCAAGCAGGGCTCGGATCGCACCTCGGTAGGCCTATTTACCTACCCGATCCTCATGGCCGCAGATATTTTGCTGTACTCGCCGGATTATGTGCCGGTGGGCGAGGACCAGCGCCAGCACCTGGAGCTGACCCGCAACCTGGCCGAGCGCTTCAACAATAAGTACGGCGAGACCTTCAAGGTACCGGAGCCGTTCATCCCGGAGGGTGCGGCCAAGATTTATGACCTGCAAGAGCCGACCTCCAAGATGTCCAAGTCCGGCGCCAATCCGAAGGGCTTGGTCAACCTGCTCGACGCGCCAAAGACTTCGGCCAAGCGCATCAAGTCCGCCGTAACGGATGATTTGGGCTCGGTGGCCTTTGACCGCGAAAATCAGCCGGGCGTGTCCAACCTATTGGTCATCCAGTCCGCGCTGACCGGTGAATCTATCGATTCCCTGGTGGAGAAGTACGCTGGCCAAGGCTATGGCCATCTCAAGGTCGATACCGCAGATGCGCTGCAGGAATTTACCACTCCGCTCAAGGAACGCTACGACGAACTTATGGCAGATCGCGGCGAGCTCGAGCGCATCCTGGCCAAGGGCGCAGAGACAGCGCAAGAGATTGCCCAGCCGCTTGTCGATGCCGTCTATGAAAAGGTCGGCTTCCTTCCTCGCCTGCGCAAGTAGTCGGCGGCTGCTTCCCCCGTGCACCACCCCACAAAGGGACAAGTGGGCATTTGCCAGTTACTCTAGGTGAGATAAAAACTGTGCGAGCAAGAAGGGAAGCACGTGCCTACCACCACGCAATCCTCCTCGAAGAAGACGGACCACTACGGCATCGAACGCGCCAATGCCGACGATCCCGGTGCGGTAGATAAGATCCGCTCCAAGTCCGGATTCGTTGACCACCTCATGCGCATGAACGAGCGCTATGGTGCAGAAGGCGGCAACCAATTTGCCGCCGGTATCACCTATTATTCGGTACTCTCCATCTTCCCGCTTGCCATGCTGATCGTGGCCACCGTCGCCGCCGTCTTGGCCAACCGCGAGGACCTGCTCAATGATCTGCAATCCCAGATCACCAGTTCTATCGATGGCGATATGGGAGATACGGTCAACGAGATCCTCGATACCGCCATTGGCCAACGCCGCGCCATGTTCGGCATCGGTGGTTTGACCACCCTGTGGTCCGGACTCGGCTGGATGAATAACCTGCGCATCGGTATCTCGGCCATGTGGGGCATCGATGCCAACGAAGGCGGTTCCTTCCTGAAGAAGAAACTCTCTGACTTGGTAGGCCTCATTGGCCTCATCTTGGCGTTCCTCATCGCCTTTGGCGTCACCGCCGCTGGTTCTTCCGGACTTACCCAGAAGATTTTCGAGCGGGTCGGCATCGAGTCCTTCCCGGGTATGGACTTTGTGATTTTCTTTGTCGGCTTGGCAGTGGGCCTATTGGCCAACTTCATCGTCATGTGGTGGATGATTATGATCCTGCCGCGCACCAAGGTGCCGAAGAAGTCCGGCCTCATCGGTGCGGCCATCGGTGCCGTCGCTTTCGAGCTGCTTAAGCAGCTGTCTACGGTCATCATGTCCTCTGCTACCGGCAGCCCTGCCGGCGCGGTCTTCGGCCCGGTCATCGTGCTCATGGTGGTTATGTACCTAATCTGGCGCGTGGTGCTGTATATCTCCGCGTGGACCGCCACCACCGCCGAGTCCCTGAAATTTGCTCACCCGCCCGTCCCGGAGCCAGCCGTTATTCGCGTCCGCAACGAGGTCAAGGAAGGCGCACCTGCAGGTGCGACCTTCGGCGTTGGCGCCGCTGTAGGCGCCGCGGCCGTGGGCGCATGGAGCCTATTGCGCCGGAAGTAAACCTCCTCCTTAGGGGTGAGGACGCAGCGGTCCTTTGGCTTTAAGATGAGTAATTATGAACGCCAATGACATCGCACCGAATCTTTATGAAGAATGGGGACTAGACCGCCGCGATGGCGAGCGGGAACTCTTAGTCTTGCTAGAGTCCAAGGATTTATTACTAGAGCAGCAAGGGCAGGACATCGAGGACCCGCGGCGCGCGCAGCTGCGCATCGCTGCCAGCGTTGTGGGTTCTGCTGCAAAGCGGGCGGAATACGATAAGGCGTGTGAGGCAGGGTTGCGCCCCACGTGGGGCGATTTAGGTCAGCTAGGCGCGGTAGGGCAGTGGAACCCGCGGCCACAGCAAGCCCAGCAGCACGCTCAGTCCTTTCAGCCCGGTCAGGCGGCCGGGCCGGGGCGTCACGCTCAGCAGGAACCACGGTTTACGCAGACTGCTAGCCCTTATGGGTCGCCATATTCGCGCAATCCCTTTGCCCCGCAGCACAATCCATTCCCGCCGGCAACGGCGAACGTGGCCGTCCCCGCACCGCTGCTACAACACCCAGCGCCTGAAATTAGCCAGCGCGCCGGTAAAGATGCGCGCATCGGCATGGCCATTGTGGACTTTTTCTTCTTCTCACTCATCAGCGGTAGCTTCGGCGGTGCCTTGCTTTCTGGTGGCGCGGATGAACTCTCGACGTTTATCGGTGGTGTCATCATTTTGTTGCTCTACGTTTTGGGCACCGAGTGTTGGCTCGGCGCCAGCCCGGCCAAGCTGCTGATGGGCTACACAGTGCGCGATGTCGATACCAAAGAGCGGCTTAGCCTCACCCAGTCCGCAAAGCGCCAGTGGTGGCGCCTAGCCAATATTGTGCCGGGCCCCGGTACCTTCGCCAGCTGGGTGGGCGCCGGCGTGCACACCTTCACCATTTCGGAGAAGAATAACCGGCGCGGCTCCCACGATGAGTGGGCTAACGCCGAAGTAGTGAAAAGGCACCCACGCAAATAGCCAGCAAAGCTACAGCGCCAGCGATGACCCAGCCGAGCCACCCCTGCACCCCAGCTAAAGAGGAGCTCGCAGATTGCGCCCGGGAATCGGGCGCCGGTGTGGGTGCAGGGGACGCAGGGGAGTCGGCGTCGGCAAGCAGCTGGCCTACGCCATCGCCAGGGGAAACCTTATAAGCCTCGTGCAAAAGTTTTTGAGCCTGCTCCCAGGCACGCGGGCCGTGCTCCACGGTGGTATCGAGTAAGACCGCCTGCAAGCGCCGACCATGGCGGTCAAGCGCGCCGACGAAGGTATGGTGCGCATCATCGGTAAAACCCGTCTTGCCACCAATACCGTCCGGATCGTTGAGGAAAAGCCCGTTATCGTTTCCTAGTTGGTAGCCTTCATAATCTCCCCAGCCCGGAAAATCTACGGACTCCGTATCGACAATGCGCGCAAAGGTTGGGTTATGGAAGGCCGCGCGGTAAATGCGGGAAATATCCTCGGCCGAGGTAGACATGCCTGGGGCATCGAGCCCGGAGTAGCTGGCCGCGTAAGTGGAATTCGTGCCGATCTCGGCCGCCTTGTCATTGACCTTGCGCAAAGTGACCTCGTCGCCACCCAATTCCTGTGCCAGCGCGTGCGCGGCATCGTTGCCGGAAGCCATAAGCAAGCCCTGCAAAAGCTGCTCCACCGTGTACTTGCCGCCGGGTCCGATGCCCACCGCTGAGCCATCAATCTGTGCCGATTCTTCGCCCACCTCGATCTTCTGGTGCAGGTCTAGTTCTTCGATGACTACCAGCGCCAGCAGCGCCTTGATGATGGAGGCCGGCCGGTAGCGGCCGTTAGGGTCCTTCATCGCGATAATCTCGCCGGAATCGATATCGGAGACCATCCACGCCGCGGCCACCACATCTTTATCCACCTTGAACCCTTCGGGCAGGGTGGTGCCGCAGGGCTCATCGCTGTCCACCGGTGGCAGCGGGGTGGGTGAGGCCTGCCCAGGAGTGAGGCGCTCCGAGGTGGTGGTGGCCTTTTCCGGGCGCTCGGCGTGCGGGCATTTATCGGTATTCGGGGCGGCGGTGCGCGTGGTGGTCGGAGTTTCCGGCGATTCCGCCAGCGCGAGCGGCGGGCCGCTGAGCAGGACGGCAACGAGAGGACTAGCGATAATTCTTTTCATGACATGACACATCTTAGGCCCGTGCCTACGATGGGACGCATGCATGACGCGCCTTTGATTAGCCCTGAAAACAAGGATTCCGCCGCCGACGTGGTGGCCAAGCTTCCTAAGGTCTCCCTCTTTGAGACTATTTCCTCCTCGGCCGCTACACCGGAGGAACTTACCGTGACCATCCGTGAGCGCTACGAGGCCTTGGCCGAAGACGGCGTGGTCTACGCGGAATTGCACCTGGATCCAGCAGCGATTGGCTTAGACGCTGCCACGGTCGTCGAAGCCGCCGCAGCCGCCCGCATTCCTTCCCTCGACTCTCGCATCGTTCTGGCTGGCACGGACCCTGAGGTAGCAGTGCCTGACGACGCCCCCGTGGTGGGCTACAACCTGCCGCAGGACCAGGCGAACGCGGCCGCGGACTTCCGCGCCGCTTACCTGCCTACCCAGATTCACGTGGGCGAAGACTTTGCAGAGGTAGAGCGCGCCGCCCAGGCTGGGGTGAATCGCCTCATCCACCCAATCAATATGATCGATGATTTCACTGCAAATATCGATGGCATCCTGCCCGGCAAGGCCTCTGGATACATCCGCGATCGCCACATCCCACTTGTCTTTACTCCACTTGAGGAAGCCGAAGACCTCAATGACCATCCGCTGCCGCTGCTGCAGCAGCTGGGCTTTACCTGCGCCATTTCCTCGGGTAAGACCACTCTGACAAACCAGTTCCTTGCTCTAAGTGAAACCTTTGGTTATGGCCTCGAGGAGTTTTTCGATCTCACCGTCAAGGCGGTAGAAAATTCCTTTGCTGACCAGGAATCACGGCAGCATCTGCTAGAAACGGTTATCCTGCCAGCATACGAGGAATTATCTGATCCGGAGCTTGCTGGCCCGGACACTGAAGAGTCTTTGGCAGACACCGCTGAAGAAACTACTGACTAAAGGAGAATTACATGCCTTCCGTACTTTTTGTTGTTACCGCCGCTGAGGAATGGACACTGGCCGATGGCACTAAGCGCCCGACCGGTTATTGGGCCGAGGAGCTTATTGCACCGCACCGCGTCTTCCAGGGCGCAGGCTGGGATATCCACTTCGCCACCCCCGGAGCAAAGGCTCCTGTGGTAGATGAGTACAGCCTTGAGGTACTGCCCGATAACGTGCGCATGGCGCAGGAAAATTACTTGGCAGAGTTGGGCGTGGCACTAGAGAACCCGATGAACTTGGCTGAGGTCGATGAAGCGGATTATGACCTCATCTTCTACCCGGGAGGCCACGGCCCGATGGAGGATCTTGCCTACGATCAGGATTCTGCAAAGCTTATTCAGGCGCGCATGGATTCCGGCCGCGCGCTCGGCCTCGTTTGCCACGCCCCGGCCGCGCTATTGGCCTTGGATAACGAGAATTGGCCGTTCAAGGGCTACAAGATGACCGCCTTTAGCAATGCCGAGGAAGGCGAGGAGATGGTTGCCGCCGCTAAGTGGGCGCTGGAGACCCGCCTGCGTGAGCTCGGCGCGGATTACCAGGAGACCGATCCGATGTCCCCGAACGTCATCGTGGATCGCAACCTCTACACCGGCCAGAACCCGGCTTCCTCTGAGCCGCTGGCACAGCGCATTCTGCGCGATTTCTAAATGCGCGTTTTGCGAGTCCTCAAGGCCGGGGCTGCCCTGACCGGTGTGGTCGGGGTAGCGGGCATGGCGGCGTATGCGCTCAGCCGCCGGCCGTACCTGCGCGAGGTGGCACCGGGGTTGCGCAGCCCGGTTTTATATCTGCCGATGCATGTGCTTCCCGACGCCACCTTTGCCCGCGCCAGCCGCTTCTTTGCCAGCATCGACTTTTCCCGCCCGATGCGGCACGCGGTGGACGTCAGGGAGTTTTCCGCGTCCTTCGCTGGCCATGCTTTTAGCGCTCGCGTGCTTACCCCACGCGACGATGCCCAGGGCGTAGCCGATGCTGGGCCGCGCCCCGTGGTGGTGTGGACGCACGGCGGCGGCCATCTTATCGGTGGCCCGGCCATGTATGACCCGCAAAATGCTCGCATGGCGGCCGAGCTCGGTGCCATTGTGGTGGCCCCGCGCTACCACAAATCCACCCAGGAGCCATTCCCCGCGGACCACGATGAGTGCTATGCCGCGCTGCGCTGGGTACAAGAATACGGCGATAAGCTGGGTGGGGATGCCTCGCGCATCGCGGTCGCCGGCGATAGCGCCGGCGGCGGCCTCGCCGCGGGTCTGGTGCAGCGGGCCTTTGATGAGGGCCATCCGGTCTGCGCGCTCGGCTTGGTCTATCCCATGCTGGATCACCGCACCACGGATAAGTCCGGTGCGGTGGGCCAATTCATCTGGACGGCGGGCCCGAACCGCGGCGCGTGGTCCATGTACCTGGGAGATGACCACCTGGATGTTGACCAGCCGCCCTATGCTTCGCCGGCCACGCGCAGTGACCTTTCCGGCCTGCCGGCAACGTGGATCGGGGTAGGCGGAATCGACCTTTTCTGCGATGAATCCGTGGCCTTTGCCCAAGCCCTCGATGCGGCCGGCGTGGATACGACCCTCGACGTGTGGGCCGGCGCCTATCACGGCTTCGACCAGATTAAACCCAAGGCGCCACAATCGCGTGAGCTTATCGACGCCCTCATTGACCACCTTCGCCGCCACCTTTAAAGCCACGTACTCAGGGAGGTCAAGCGATGAACTACAACACGCATGTGTCGTGGGTCGTATTTTTCGCCAGCCTGATTGTTCTCGGCCTGATTCTGGGCGGGGTCTTTGGGATAGGTACCCTGGGTTGCTCCATTATTGGACTCAGTCTGGGGATAGGGTGGCTAATTTTCGATAAATACATGCGCGACCGGAGCCGACGCCAAGAGCAAGAAACACGCGGCGACTAGACGCACAAAGCCGCCCCCCTTCTCCTCCCACCTGCTGTGAGTGGGGAGGAAAGGCGAGGCGGCTGATGCCACGCGCGGCCGCGGCCGTGCGAACCGTGCGGGTTTAGAACTTGGAGAAGCGCTTGATGAGCATGTCTTCCAAGCCCTTCCAGGACTCGGCGTGCTCGTTATATGGCTTGGACGGTACGTAGCCGGCGTGCTCGGTGGAGCCGAGCATGTAGCCCAAGTAGTCCTGCAGGCGCGGGTGAGCCAGCATATAGGAGTTAATGGAATCGTCGCCGGCCCAGTCGGCGGCATCGGCGCATACCTCGTAGCAGCGCGCCATCTGATCGGAATCGACGGCCTCTGGGCCCTTTTCGATATCGCGCACGATGCCGTTGAAGGAGTACTGGTTATCCGGGTGGACCTGAATTTCTAGCTCGCCGGCATTAGCGGCGGCAACAACCTCTTCCCAGGTGGATACGCGGGCTAGGTCGTGGTCATCGTTGTCCATAATCCAGCGCACGAGCGTCTTCGGGGAGTCGAAGGTGAAAATTTCGCCCCACTTGCCCAAGAAAATGGGCTTGCCGTCTAGGTAGGTGCGCAGGGTGTAGACGGACTTGGACTGCGCGGTGATCTTGATGGGATCGATGCCAGCGGCAGCCCACGGAGAATTATCATACGGGTCAGCGGCCTCGGCGGCGGCCTTGCGCTTTTCCTCGGCTTCCTTGGCTGCTGCAGCGGAGGCGGCGGCAGCAGACGAGATGCGCTCCTTGGCATCGGAAACCTTGGCCGCATCAAAGTCATCGCTGGAGACCACGCGGACGTGCTCATCTAGGTCCTCGATGACCTTCTTCCAGTTGCCAGCGATGACGTGGCCCACGCCGGACCACTCGCTCATGCCCTGCTCGCCGGAGTAGTGGTCGGCGCCGCGGGAGACATTGCGCAGAATAGAGTGGGAGGCGAAGAAGATGGTGGTGTGCTCTGCACCAGCGACGTCGGCAAGCGCGGAGGCCATCTCCAGGTTGCGGGCCACCGTGGATACGTTCTGGTGGCTCGGGCGACCAGCCAGTGCCTCCGGCATGCCGATGAGGTCATACTCATCGCGCTTCGCCGGGGTAACGCGGTCCGCATCGCGGCCGGCAAACTGGTCCCACTGCGGGTGGTCCAGCAAATCGTGCTTGGTGCCAGACTCCACGAAGCACAGCAGCTCGGCGGGCGAGTTAAAGGCTAAGATGGCCTCGTCGTCGCCCAAAAAGGCCTGCCACTCGGAGCCATTTTGGCGCCACTTGGGTGCCCAGAGGGTATAAAAATCGCCCTCGGTCAGCGAGAGCTTTACAGGTACAATTGCGCGGGTGCTCATGGCGTTTTAGTCTACCCAACGCCCTAAGTAACGCGCGAGAGCGCACCGGCCTTAGGCCGTGGGGCGCCAAAAGCCTTTGAATTGCATGCCCATATTCGTGGTGCGCAGCGGGTTAGTTTGCACCGGATCACCGGCCTCCACGATTTCGCCATTGCCGGAATACATTGCCACGTGCCCGTCCCATACCACCAGGTCACCGGGCTGCAATTGATCCGCACTGACCTGCTGACCAACCGCCTGCTGGTCCGCCGTGCGCGGCAAGTCCACTCCGGCCTGTGAATATGCCCATTGGGTAAGGCCCGAGCAATCGAAGCCACCGTTTCCGGTGCCACCCCATACGTAGGGCTGGCCCACTTGGCTCTTCGCCGCGGCGACCGCGGCCTGCCCGGCGGCCGAACCACCCTCGGCAGAGGGCTCTGGTGTCGGCGGGGGAGAAGACGCGTCGTGTGCGGCAGCATCGGCGTCGGCCCCCTCGCCCGCCGCAGATTGTGCAGGAAGAGCGGTGGCTTGCTGGGCGCCGGTGGGGCTTACGGGGGCGTCGGCAAGCGCGGAGTGCACCGGCCGCTGCGCTACTGGCTGCAAGGACTGAGCGGCCGCGCTGAGATCACCCATCAGGCGTTGCACGCGAGCAGCGGCCATGCCCAGGTGTTGGGAGATAAGCGCGCGAAGCTGAGCCAGAGCGGCGGCACGCGCCGATGGATCCAAGGACAGGAAACCCAGCGCGGTGGGCAGGGCCTGGCGCACCAGTTGCGTGGCGATGCCCACCAGATCCCGGATGGTGCCTGCTACCAAGGTGCGGGCCTGGCCAAGCGCGGCAGAGATGGTTGCATTATCGAGATCGATATTTTTCGCCGACTCGAGTAGGGGAGCGGGATTGCCATGGGCGATGGCGGCTAAAGGCTCGGCGGCGGAAAGATCCGGCACGCGGGGAAGCTCTACCTCCGGAAGCTGCGCCGGTTGCATGGTGGCAATCTGCTTAAGCGCGGTATCGAGCATTTACATCGCCGCCCCAAGGTGCTGGCCTAGCGAGGCATCGGTGTCTTCTGCCTCGCGCGACATCTGGAAACCGGAGTGGGCAACCTGCCCCATATCGTTGCGCAGCACGCTCATGCGCGCGCCCACATTATCGAGCGCGGCATGCACCGCCTCATTGAAAGCGGTGAAAGTGGGATCTTCAGGCAAAACTGGGTGGGGCGGATTCTCCCCTTGGGACTGGGCATGCAGGTCGCGGGCGAGGTGGCGGGCATAGTCAGTATCGATCGTGAAAGGTCTCATGCCCTATTGGACTGCCCGATGGCCCATTTGGTTCCCAAAAAGTTTAAAGTGGTGGTCATGGACATCCACGTAGTAGACCACCCGCTTGCCGCCTCCCGTCTTACCCTCATGCGCGATGCGCGCAGCGATAACTCCGCCTTCCGCGCCGCTCTGAAAGACTTGGGCGCCATGCTTGTATACGAAGCATCCCGCGACCTTGCCGTGGAGAACTTCGACTGCGCCACCCCGGTTTCTACCGCTCAGGGCACCCGGCTACAGGACCCGCCTATCATTGTGCCGATCATCCGCGCCGGGCTGGGCATGGTGGACCCGGCCCTGTCCATGATTCCGGATGCACAGGTCGGCTTCATAGGCATGGCGCGCAACGAAGAGACGCACGAGCCAGTGCCGTACCTGGAAGCACTGCCGGAGGATCTGACCGGCCGCACGGTGTTCGTGGTGGATCCGATGCTGGCCACCGGTGGTTCCCTGCTGCACGCATTGCGCCTGCTTGCCGGTCGCGGCGCCACCGATATCACCGCCATCTGCATGGTCTCGGCGCAGCCGGGTGTGGATGCGCTGGCTGAATCCGATCTGCCGGTGCGCCTAGTCACCGCCGCTATCGATCCTTCGCTCAATGAGGATGCTTATATCGTGCCGGGCTTGGGCGATGCCGGCGACCGCCTCTACGGTCCGCGCAATATCGACCTTTAAGGTAATCTTCTCCCTGGCAAGGCGACCGCGCTTTCCAGGGGGGAGAATATGAGTTTCATTCATCTAATGTGGTCGAGCTACGGCCACGGATTTTCGCAACAATTGCGGCGGGTGCGAAAGCGTCGGGGGATTTCGCAGCAGGCGCTGGCGGAGATTTCTGGGGTTTCCCGCAGCCAAATTTCCAATCTGGAGCGCAACGAGAATGGCGTGCACGCCATGGCCGATCCGCAGCTGTCTACGGTATATAAGCTGGCCTTGGCCCTAGAAATCCCGCCGGCGGTGCTGCTGCCGGCCGGCGGGGACGTGGTGGAGGGGCATTTGACCGATTCCGCGGTGGCCGCCGCCGAGGACGTCGCGCCCTTCCCACAAGGCTATGTGGACCGGCGTCGGTTTGCCGCCACGTGGAATGGCGCCTTGAGCTAGAGCACCCCGCATTACCACCTGAGTTACTGAACCGCATGGTCTAGTTGTAGACTTTGCACCCAGACGTATTTCAACGATAGGGAAGGCACGCGGATGATCTCGGAATTCATCAACGAGTGGTTCAATGCCCACCGTGCGGAGGTCATCGCGTGGCGGCGCCATATCCACCGCCACCCGGAAACCGCGAACCAAGAGGTAGAAACCACCAACTTTCTCGCCTCTATCCTGCAGGACTATGGCTTGGAGCCACAGCGTTTCCCACAGACCGGTCTCATGGTCGACATCGGCCCCGATACGGAACTAGGCCGCTTAGCTTTCCGCGCGGATATTGATGCCCTGCCAGTCACCGAGGTCACTGGCCTGGAATATACCTCTGAGGTGCCCGGCAAGATGCATGCTTGTGGCCACGATGTGCATACGACCGTGGCGCTCGGTCTGGCTTGCGCATTGGCGGATTTTCAGCGTGTCCACGCCCTGCCATTAGGTATTCGAGTCATCTTCCAACCGGCCGAGGAAGTATGGGTCGGCGGTGCGACCGACGTTATTGAATGGGGTGCGCTGGAAGGTGTGCATTCCATTTTTGCCATCCACGCCGAGCCCAAGCTGCGGGTGGGACGAATTGGTATTCGCGCTGGGGCGATTACCTCCGCCACTGACGTCGTGGAGCTCAATATCAAGGGCCCGGGTGGGCATACCTCCCGGCCACATCTTTCCGCCGATGTCGTCTATGCCCTGGGCAAGGTCATCACCGAACTGCCCGCGCTGCTCTCGCGCCGCGTTGACCCACGCACCGGCACCGTTTTGGTCTTTGGCCAGGTTAATTCCGGATATGCACCCAATGCCATTCCGGAGACCGGTAGCTTGACCGGCACCATGCGCACGGCGGATATTGGCATCTGGCGCGATATGCAAAGCCTCTTTACCGAGCTGGTGGATCAAATCCTTGCGCCGGTAGGCGTAGAACATGAGCTGACCTATAACCGCGGCGTTCCGCCGGTGCTTAACGACGACGTCGCAACCGCCCTGCTTGCCTCCGCAGCCCAATCCATCGATCCGCAGGCCGTGGTTCAAGCCCCGCAGTCCTCCGGTGGCGAAGACTTTTCTTGGTACCTGGAAAAGGTCCCTGGTTCCATGGCGCGGCTGGGCTGCTGGTCCGGCGAAGGCGAGCAGCATGACTTGCACATGGGCGATCTTATCGTCGACGAGAGGGCCATCGGCGTGGGCATCAAACTCTTCGGCGCCGTGGTTGAGCAGTTCATAGGGGAGAATGCGGAGACAGACTAACGCGCTTTAAGGTCCTACACGTTAGACTCGTAAGCGACTTTTAAAGTGGAGCCGATAAAGGAGCATGTGCGTGTTGAACCAGACCAAGCGAATCGTCATCATCGGCGGTGGCCCAGCCGGCTATGAGGCAGCGTTGGCAGGTGCTAAATATGGTGCAGAAATCACCATTATTGAAGACCAAGGCATGGGCGGCAACAGCGTTATCTTGGACTGTGTTCCTTCCAAGTCCTTCATCGCTGGTGCCAATATTAAAACCGACCTGCGCCGTGCTGAGGATATGGAACTTAACCAGGGCATTGGCCAGGCCCATCTTTCCTTGACCGCACTGAATAAGCGTGTGCAGGACCTAGCAAGCAAACAATCTTCCGATATCCGCGCCACCATGGAATCCCTAGGAGCCCGCGTTATCGACGGCCGCGGTTACTTCCCAGAAGATCAGGAGGCCGATGCCTTTGGCGGCCACAAGGTCACCGCCGTATTCAACGAGGACGGCCACGAGGAAACCATTAACGCAGATCTCGTCTTGGTAGCCACCGGCGCCACCCCTCGCATTCTCCCCGGCGCGCAGCCAGATGGCGAGCGCATCCTTACCTGGCAGCAGGTCTACAACCTCACCGAGCTGCCGGAGCACCTCATCGTCGTCGGTTCCGGCGTCACTGGTGCCGAGTTCGTCTCCGCCTTTGCAGAGCTGGGCGTCAAGGTCACCATGGTTGCCTCCCGTGACCGCATTTTGCCGCATGACGACGCCGATGCGGCCGACGTCCTCGAGACCGTGCTGAGCGAGCGCGGCGTGGAACTGGAAAAGAACTGCCGCGTGGAAACCGTCAACCGCACCGAGGACGGCAACGTCCTGGTCACCACGCAGGACGGCCGCGAAATCACCGGCTCACACGTCATCATGTCCATCGGTTCCATCCCGAATACCCAGGACCTGAAGCTGGAGAACGTTGGCGTGGAAACCGCCAAGTCTGGCCACATTCAGGTCGACCGCGTCTCCCGCACCAATATTGCCGGAATCTACGCCGCTGGTGACTGCTCTGACCTCTTCCCGCTGGCATCTGTTGCCGCAATGCAGGGCCGCGTAGCCATGTACCACGCACTTGGCGAGGGCGTTTCCCCGCTGCGCTTGAAGACCGTGGCCAACGCCGTCTTCACCCGTCCGGAAATCGCCGCCGTCGGTTTCACCCAGGCAGAGATTGAGGCCGGCGAAGTCGCCGCCCGCACCATCACCATGCCGCTTAATACCAACCCGCGCGCCAAGATGCGCTCGCTGCAGCACGGCTTTGTCAAGCTCTTCTGCCGTGCCACCTCCGGCCGCGTTATCGGCGGCGTCATCGTCGCGCCGACCGCCTCCGAGCTCATCCTGCCCATCGCTATGGCCGTGACCAACCAGCTCACCGTAAACCAGCTGGCTGATTCCTTCGCCGTTTATCCGTCTCTGTCCGGCACCATCACCGAGGCTGCGCGACGCCTCGTAGCTCACGACGACCTGGAGTAAACCACACCGTTTTCGCCACTAGTACAGCGGCAGCGTATGACAAGAATTCCCCCGGCTCCAGAGACTGCAGTCTTCTGAAGGCGGGGGAATTGGTGCATTTAACAACGGGGCTGGTTAAGGCTGGATGCGTCGCGCTATGAAGTGGATGCCAGCCGAGCAAATGATGATGCTTAAGCCCGTGAAGAAAAATAGGCCAGGCCAGGGTGCGCCGATTCTCATTTCCCCGAAGGCCTCGATAAGGGTAATCAGGAGACCATTGGCGAGAGCAAGGCTCACAATAATGCCGATGATAAACAGAATCCGCGCTAGTAGGGAGCTTTGATTGGCGCTGCTTACCACGGACCCTATGAGCGCGCCAATATATCCGGTCAGCAGGTGACCGCAGGAGAAGCTGCCGTAAGTGGCTATGTAGCTAAGCGTGGGGCTTGTGTTGAATACGCTGGAGGTAACAATCCATGAAGAATAAATATCGTCCCCGCCTTGCCGTGCGATGTAGTAGACAGCCCAGGCTACAGCACCGAAACTTAGTGCGCCTAGCCACAACGTTGTATGCATGCTGGCGAGCCAATTACTAGGTTTTATCCCCAGGCCACGCAGAGCACGATATTCGGTCGCGGCGAAAGCGCAGTAGATTCCCCAGAGGAGGATTGCGACAAAGTCCCAGTAAAACCCTGCTGGCCCCACTGCCGAGGGGTCATTGCTCAATAAGTAGGGCAATGCCCACAGCAACACGACGATGATGCTTATGACGATGAGCGCCTTGGTGGCGTTGAGATTAAAGGTCTTGAGTGTCTGCATGGCTAGGACTCCTCTTGTGAGGTGCGGGCGGATTCGTGGGCGCGGGAGACAAGGGAATCAATGAGTTGGCCGTCGTCGAGGTAGGAGACGGTGACCTGGGCGGCGGCTGCGGTATCGGCCGGGAACGGGGCCGGGCACCAGGCGTGCACCTTGGAGGTGGAGCCAAGGGAGGATTGGTGGAGGGGGAGGGCGTCGGCAAGCGCGAGTGCTTGCTCCACGTCCTTGGTGCTGCCGCTAAGCACGGGGTAGTGCGGCCGTTGGGATTCCAGGTCGGTGGGTTTATTGACCGTGCCGTCGTGCACGGTAATGACTTGGTCAACCAGACCGACGAGGTCTTCGGCGCGGTGAGAAGAAAGCACCAGCAGCCAGTCCGGGGTGCCGGAGGCGTGGGCGATAATGAGCTCACGCAGGCGCGTGCGCGTCGGCGCGTCCAGGCCGTTGAAAGGCTCATCGAGGAGGGTGACCGGTGTGCGCGCGGCCAGGGCAGTGGCACAGGCAACCAGTTGGCGCTGGCCGGTGCTCAAGGTGCGGTTCTTGCTGCGCTTATCGACGCCCACCTTATCCAACAACTCCTCCGCATACCCCACGTCGAATCCTTCGCGCACATGCTGTGCGGCGCGCAGATGCTGGGCCACGGTGGAACCGGCGAGCAAAATATCGGCGCCGGTGCGCGCTATCGCCACCTGCGAGGTATCGATGCTGCCCTTGGCAGGCAGGAACCCTGCTACCGCGCGCAAGAGTGTGGTCTTGCCAGCACCATTGGGGCCGATCAGCCCGTACATGCCGGCGTTGAGATCGAGGTGCGGCACATGCAGGCGGTGCTTGCAGGTAACGTTCTGCAGCTTAAGGTGCGTCATGATGGTCTCCTTCGGCTTCAATAAGGTCGGCGATATCGCTGGCGCTTAAGCCCAGCGCGGCGCCTTCCTTGATGAGGGGCACGATGAAGTCTTCTCTCAGGGCTTCTTGGCGTTGGTGGCGGACCTTGTCGCGCGCGCCTTCGCGTACAAACATGCCCAGGCCGCGCCGCTTTTCGAGTAGGCCTTCCTCGAAGAGGACGGTTAGTGCCTTTGCAGAGGTAGTGGGGTTGACGGAGTGGAAAGCCGAAAGCTCATTGGTGCTAGGGGCGCGTTCTCCCTCTGGGAGTTCGCCGGAAATAATCATGTCCCTGATCCCTCCTGCTAGTTGCTGATAAATGGGCCGGGTATCGCTCATGGTGCGGCCTCTCGTGCATGCGGCATGTGATTCCTTCCGTGGTGTATGGGTGTACCACCTATGTAGGTAACCATATAGCCGGGGAGGTGTTTAGTCAACAACGGTTTACTTGGGCACGCAGGTGTCCCCGCTGCATATTTTGTTGAGGTTAAAATTTGCAAGATTTACAGATCGGCTAACCCTGTTATTACTGGTCGGGCTGCAGAAAACTCGCTTGTAACGGTTTAAGCGCTGGATAGTGTGGCAAACTCCGCTTGAAAATGGGCAGACAAGGAAGGTTTCGATCTCTAAACTGAGATACGGATCACCCGAGTGGAGACGTTGTATTCCAGCGCCTTCCGAGTTGAAAGGAACACAGAAGTGGCTAATCCCGCGCTTCCATCGTTCAAAAAGATTCTGGTAGCCAACCGTGGCGAAATCGCCGTGCGTGCATTCCGTGCTGCCTTTGAGACTGGGGCAAAGACCGTCGCGGTCTATCCTCGCGAAGACCGAAACTCCTTCCACCGCGCCTTCGCGGATGAGGCTGTCCGCATCGGCGCCGAGGGGCAGCCGGTCAAGGCATACTTGGACATTGATGAGATTATCCGCGCCGCCAAGAAGGCTGAAGCGGATGCCATTTACCCCGGCTACGGATTCCTTTCGGAGCGCGCGGATCTCGCTAGGGCCTGTGAAGACAATGGCATCAAGTTCATTGGCCCTACCCCTAGCACCCTTGACCTGACCGGCGATAAGGCTGCCGCGGTGAACGCCGCTAAGGAAGCTGGGCTGCCGACGTTGAAGGACTCGGAGCCATCGACGGACGTCGATAAGCTGGTGGAATACTCCAAGGACTTCAACTTCCCGGTCTTTGTTAAGGCTGTCGCCGGTGGTGGCGGGCGCGGCATGCGCTTCGTCGAATCCGAAGATCAATTGCGCGAGAAGGCTGCCGAGGCTTCCCGTGAAGCAGAGGCAGCCTTCGGTGATGGCAGTGTGTATCTTGAGACTGCGGTCATTAAGCCACAACACATTGAGGTCCAGATTCTGGGCGATAGCCAGGGCAACGTCATTCACCTCTTTGAGCGTGATTGCTCCGTTCAGCGCCGCCACCAGAAGGTAGTGGAGATAGCCCCAGCGCCGACGCTAGACCCAGAGCTGCGTGACCGCATCTGTGCTGACGCAGTGAAGTTCTGTGAGCACATCAACTACGAGGGTGCGGGTACCGTGGAATTCCTCGTCGATGAGCGCGGCAACCACGTCTTCATCGAGATGAACCCGCGTGTGCAGGTGGAGCATACCGTGACCGAGGAAATCACCGGCGTCGACATCGTGAAGGCCCAGATGAATATCGCGGCCGGCGCATCGCTGGAAGATATTCACCTCGCCCAAGACAAGATTTCCATCACCGGTTCTGCTCTGCAGTGCCGCATCACTACCGAGGACCCGAATAACGGCTTCCGCCCGGATACCGGCACGCTGACCGCGTATCGTTCGCCGGGCGGCGCCGGCGTGCGCCTGGACGGTGCAACGTCCGTGGGCGCAGAGGTTTCGCCCAACTTCGACTCCCTGCTGGTGAAGATGACCTGCCGCGGCGTCAACTTTGAGCAGGCCGTGCAGCGCGCCCAGCGTGCGCTGAACGAGTTCCATGTCTCTGGCGTAGCCACCAATATTGGATTCCTGCGTGCCTTGCTGCGTGAGCCGGACTTCACCAAGACGCGCGTGAACACGGGCTTCATTAGTGATCATCCGGACCTGCTCAAGGCTCCACCAGCAGTCGACGAATCTGGTCGCATCCTCGAGTACATCGCAGAGACCACCGTCAATAAGCCCAACGGTACGCGCCCAACGGCGCTGCGCCCCTTTGATAAGCTCCCCGAGCTGGACCTTTCCGAGCCGCTACCACGCGGTTCGCGTGATGATCTGCTAGAGTTTGGACCACAGAAGTGGGCAGAAAAGATCCGCCAGCAGAATGCGCTGATGGTTACGGATACCACCTTCCGCGACGCCCACCAGTCCCTGCTGGCCACCCGCGTGCGTAGTACCGCCCTGGTTTCTGCGGCCGAGGCTGTTGCGCGCATGACCCCGAACCTGTTCTCGGTCGAGGCATGGGGTGGTGCGACTTATGACGTCGCCATGCGCTTCCTCCACGAGGACCCATGGGTCCGCCTGGACATGCTGCGCGAGGCTATGCCAAACCAGAACATCCAGATGCTCCTGCGCGGACGCAATACTGTGGGCTATACCCCGTACCCGGATTCGGTCTGCCGCGGCTTTGTCCAGGAAGCAGCCAAGTCCGGCGTGGACGTCTTCCGTATCTTTGATGCTCTTAACGACGTCTCCCAGATGCGCCCCGCCATCGATGCCGTCCTCGAGACCAATACCACCGTTGCTGAGGTGGCCATGGCGTACTCCGGTGACCTTTCGTCGCCGAAGGAGAACCTGTACACGCTGGATTACTACCTCAAGCTGGCCGAGCAGATTGTAGAGTCGGGAGCCCATATCCTTGCCATCAAGGATATGGCCGGTCTGCTACGCCCTGAGGCCGCTTCCAAGCTGGTTATGGCTCTGCGCAAGGAATTCGACCTGCCGGTGCACGTGCACACGCACGATACCGCCGGTGGCCAAATGGCTACTTACTATGCGGCTGCGCTCTCCGGTGCCGACATTGTGGACGGCGCCTCCGCACCACTGGCTGGTACTACCTCGCAGCCGTCGCTGTCCGCCCTTATTGCAGCGTTCTCCCAGTCCAAGCGCGATACCGGTATCGACCTGCAGGCCGTATCGGATCTCGAGCCCTACTGGGAGGCCGTGCGCCAGCTCTACGCCCCGTTTGAGAACGGTATCCCTGGCCCGACCGGCCGCGTCTACAAGCACGAGATTCCGGGCGGTCAGCTGTCCAACCTGCGTGCCCAAGCCGCTGCCCTTGGCTTGGCGGACCGCTTCGAGGTCATCGAGGACACCTATGCAGCAGTCAATGAGATGCTGGGCCGTCCGACCAAGGTCACCCCATCCTCCAAGGTTGTGGGCGACCTCGCCCTGCACCTTGTTGGCGCCGGCGTCGATCCTGCAGACTTCGCCGCTAATCCGACGAAGTTCGATATTCCGGACTCGGTCAACCAGTTCCTCCGCGGCCAGCTCGGTACTCCTCCGGGCGGTTGGCCGGAGCTGCGCGATAAGGTGCTCGATGGCCGCGAGGAAACCGGCGCCAAGGTGAGCGAGGTTCCTGCGGAAGAACAGCCGCATCTGGAATCCGATAACTCGGATGAGCGCCGCGCCAGCCTGAACCGCCTCCTGTTCCCGAAGCAGTTCGAGGAGTTCAACGAGTTCCGCCGCAAGTACGGCAACACTGAGGCACTGACGGATACCACCTTCTTCTACGGCCTTACCGAAGGCGAAGAAAAGGTCGTCCACTACTTCCCAGAAGGCTCTACCGATCGCGCCGATCTCAAGCAGGTCGTGGTGCGCCTCGATGCCGTGGGCGAGCCGGACGAGAAGGGCATGCGTAACGTGGTTCTCAACGTTAACGGCCAGATTCGCCCAATGAAGGTGCGCGACGAGAACGCCGAATCTACGGTCGCTACCGTAGAAAAGGCTGACCCCTCCAACGAGGGCCACGTCGCCGCACCATTTGCTGGTGTGGTCAACCCGACCGCCAAGCCCGGCGACGAGGTTAAGGCCGGCGACCAAATCGCCGTCATCGAGGCGATGAAGATGGAAGCGTCCATCTCCGCCACCAAGGATGGCGTGGTCGAGCGCGTGGCCATTGGCCAAGCTACCAAGGTTGAAGGCGGCGACCTCATCGCCGTGATTAGCTAACTTCTGCACACCAGCGCCCCGTTTCCTTCGAGTAATTCTCCAGGAAGCGGGGCGCTGTGGTATCTAACTGTGGTAAAAATCAACGATTTCGCCCATCCAAACGACCAAAACCGTCGACGAAATCGTTGGTTTAGATGGACGAAATCGTTGATTGGCGATGATAGCGGAGGTTCGCCTTAACCAAGGATGACGGGCAATGCTAACGAGCCGACCAGGATGAGTATCACGAGGCCGAAAAAGATTTTGGCCTGCCACCGGGCATAATTAAACGACATTCCCGTACCGAAGCGCTTATCTACCAGTACCGCCGGATCATCCGGGTTGTAATACATTACGCCCCATTTATAGAGGTGGTCATTGTCCGGTGATTCTTTGTCTTCATCAGCGAAGTGAATACCGCGCAATTGCTCGGATAACCGGGATTGTTTGTAGAGAATAAATACAACTAGGCCGATGCTGCCACCGATGGCGAGAATCAGCATTGTGATGATCGCGGCGCTGTTAAAGCGTTGATAGTGCGGGATAGGGCCGGTTACCTGCATGAAGGCCATCCCGGCGCTGATGAACAGAGTGAGTACTCCCATTCCGGTGTTCGTGAGAGCGAGGTTTGCTTCGTTGCGCACACGAGCTTTAATGTTGCGCTCAGAGCGTGGGGATACCTCACTATGCGCGATAAAAGAGCAGATAATCGCAAATAGGACCAGCAATGCCAAAGCAACGAATGAGGAGAAAAACACGCTCCCAATTGATTTGTCGCTCCAATTGTCGGCCTCCATGGAGTCATTCCAGTGCACGGGAACGGGGTCCGGAATGGCGGACCAGTGGGAAGCAACGATGATGGCACCGGCCGCGATGCACAACAGGGAGGCGAGCATTGTTAACCACGGAAAAGTCGGTGTGGGGATGCCTTCGAATTCGGGTGTGCCATTGGCGTTGGTGGAAACACGAGCAGCGATGGTGGTTTCAACCTCGTCGAACCAGCCGCCGGCCTTTTTAGCGGCGATGATGCGGCGGCGTTGAGAGATGTAGGCCCACAAGCCGCCGAGCGTCACCAAGAGGGACGGTACGGCGGCGAGGAGTGGCAATTTCCAAGCAAAGAGGGACAGAATTGTTGCCGCGATGCCGCAGCCCCAAGTACGGACCTTGTATCCAGCAAGGGCAGAGGTAACTGCACTATCGGAAAGGTAGGCCTTTGGTACGCGAACACCGAGCGGTGTGCCGGGCGAGGCAAGGGCGGGCATTTGGGCCATAATCCAGGTAATAGCGAGAGTTGTGACGGCCATTAAAAGTGCGAAAATCATGACGATACTTCCAAGTGTTTAAGAGTAGAGCTGAGGTGGGTGTGGAGCTCATCTGGGCTAAAGCCTTGGGCACGAGCGAGCGCGACTACGCGGCCTAAATGCTCAGCTAGTTGCCTTTCTTGAGCCTCGGTGCGAGCACCGGGTCTGACGATGGAGCCGGAGCGGCCGGCGGTTTCAACGAGGCCGTCAGAAACCAAGAGGTCGTACGCCTTCTTCACGGTGGCCGGGTTGATGCCTATGTCTTTCGCGACGCGGCGGACGGGGTCGAGCTTGTCGCCATCAGAGAGCTGTCCGCGAGCGATAGCCAAAACGATTTCATCGTGAATTTGTTGGAAGACGGGGATATCTGAATCGGGGTTGAGGTTAATAAACATCTGTCACCTCCAATCTTTATTCTGTGTCACTTATAGTAACACAAACTGTGTTATGTGAAGTAATACAGAATCAACCTCAAAAGAAATCCCCAGGTATGTGCAACTTATTGAAGTGACGTACCTGGGGAAAGTGCAGGGCGACTAGAAAAAGAGGACCACAGCTATGGCCGCAATACCGAAGCCACCGCGCAGGAAGTAACTGAAGACCTCGGGGGAGAATGAAGCACCGAAGCCACCGGTGTCGATGATGCTCATAGTGGTCACGCGTGCGGGGCGGGAGCGCTTGAAGGAGGCATAGGTAAGTCCTAAACAGCACGCGGCGAGTACGAGTATCGGCAGCTTCCATACGGTGGCGATGAAAGCGGTGCCAAGAACAGCGGCACCTGCGGAAGCGGCCAGTGGCAGTCCCCAGTCGGGCAAGGCGCCATCGATGATGCGGCCAAAGGATGCGGCGCGGCCGGTGGCGGCGCCGACGATGGTCCATGCGGCAGCGAATCCAATGAGGGCAAGGCTGCCAAGCTGTGGTGCTAGACCTAGGGTTAGGCCCATGACGGCGACCGCGCCGAGCGGGATGTACCAGCGGCGGTACAAGCGCCGGAAAAAGAGGAGACCGGGCGATACCGTGGCACGCGAGCGCGGGCGCAGGCGCGCGCACTGGGAGGCGGTGGCATCGGCAGATACCTCGGAATCCAGTAGCCCGAAGGAGGACGAGCCGACGGCACGGGTACGGCCCGCGCGGAGGAGCGAGGCGAGGTTGAAGGAACGCCAGCCGATGAGAAACCGCAGCAGTGGCAGGGCTATCGCTGCATAGAGCGGAAGGTGCAGCGATGTACACAGGGCTAGGCCGAGGAGGCTCACGCCGGCGAGCTGGGCAATAGACAGCTTATCGACGCCCCGCATATGCCCCTGCGGCCTATCCACATAGACCCACCGGCCTAGGGAAAGGCTGCGTAGTGGATAGAGCGCTTCAAGGAGAACGATGAGGGCGAGGGAGCCGAACGCAGCGCCAATGGTCGCGGTGGCGGGTAGAGAAGCGGCTGTGCGTTGCGCGAGCGAGGGCAAAACTTCGGCGGCATTCTGCCAAGCGTAGACGCTGACGCTCGCGATGAGCGCCGCGAAGAAGGCGAAATAGAGGGCTGAAGAGGCTTGAGATAAAAGCTTCATGAAATCTCCACCACCTCGTCGCAGGCAGCGAAGATGGCCGGGGAGTGGGAGGCCAGCACTACACAACGGCCCTCGGTGGCGAGGTGGCGCAGCTCCTCGGCCAAGAAGGCGGTCCAGGTGTGGTCAAGGTGGCGCTCGGGTTCGTCGATAAGCAGGGCCTTGGCCGGTTGATAGAGCTGGGCCGCAAGGTAGACGCGTTGGCGCTGGCCAGAAGAAAGGTCGCTGACCGCGGAGTTCTGGATGGCGTTATCGATGGCCCAAAGCTCATAGACCTCGGCGAAGTCCACGCCGGTGCGGCGCCCAAGGAGGGCAAAGTGCTCGCCGACGGTGAGGTCCGGCAAAAAGACCGGGTCCGCGACTGCGATGACGGAGCCGGCGGCCTCTGTGCTGCCGGGTGTGGCACCGTCGATGGAGACGGTGCCTTTCAGTGGGGCAATTTCGCCGCTCAACGTCTGCAGCAGCGTAGATTTACCCGCACCATTGGGGCCCTTCAAGCCGTAGACGCACCCGGCGTCGAATGCGTGGCTTAGGTGCCCCAAGGCAGTGGCATGTCCGTAAGTTGCATCTATTTTCAGCATCGTAGCCAGGTTAGCAGGCAGGCGGCCGGTCCTTGGGGATTAGAAGCGGCGGAAGTACTTGCCGGGGGTGAGCTCTTCGAATCCGGGCAAGGGCTCGACGGAAGAGATGCCGGGTGCAGTTTGCTCGGCTGCGAGGTCGATGGCGTTGGCAATAAGCAACTCGCGGGCGGCGGGGTCATCGCTGGAAACGGCGAGCTCGGGAATGTCCTCGGGATCGAAGGGGGTGAGCCAGGCGGCGTCGTCAAGCGGGTGGGCCGAGGGATCGCCAAGGAAAGCTGGGCCTTTGTCAGCGGCGGGGTAGTAGCGCAAGAGCGCGGCGCCGCGGGGAGCCACGGTGGGATCCTCATTCGCGGACATGGGCAGGGCGATAACCCCGCCATCCACGATGGAGGACCACTCAGAGATATAAGAAGGGAAGAGGCCCGCGAGATAGTCGCGGTCCTCTTCCTTGGCCAAACGCACGCCGAGAGAAGAAGCAGTCATTCTTCTAGGCTAGCGGTGCGTGCTATTTGATTTCCAGTAGCACGCTTCCCTTGGTGGTAGCAGCGCCTGCTTCTACTGCTAGGCCGGTAACGGTGCCGGTCTTATGGGCCTTGACGGGGTTTTCCATCTTCATGGCCTCAAGCACGAGGAGGACCTCGCCTTCGGAAACCTCCTGGCCTTCTTCCACGTTGACCTTGATGACCGTGCCCTGCATTGGGGAGGTAACGGCATCGCCGGACACTGCGGCCTTGGCGCCAGAGGCCTTGCGCTTCTTCTTCTTGCGTGGGGTGCCGGTGGCGCCGAAGGAGGCGGGGAGGGCTACCTCAATGCGGCGGCCGTCGATCTCTACGGTGTGTACCTGGGATGGCTCTGCCTCTGCAACCTCGGCATCGGTGGAGTCATCGTGGGCGGGCAGCTGGTTATCCCATTCCTCTTCAATCCACTTGGTGTAGACACTGAAGTTGCCGTCTTCTGCGGTGAAAGCTGGGTCAGCAACGATCGCCTGGTCAAACGGGATAACGGTAGGCAGGCCCTCCACCGTGTACTCGGATAGGGCGCGGGCGGAGCGACGCAGAGCGGTCTCGCGGTCGGGGCCCCAGACGATGAGCTTGGCCAGCATGGAATCGAATTGGCCGCCAATGACGGAGCCCTGGACGACGCCGGAATCCACGCGCACGCCCGGACCGGCAGGCTCGGAATATTTCACGATGGTGCCAGGCGCCGGCATGAAGTTCGCCGCGGCATCTTCGCCGTTGATGCGGAACTCGAAGGCATGGCCATGCGGGGCGGGGTCTTCCTTCAGCGAGAGTTCGTGGCCCTCAGCGATACGGAACTGCTCGCGCACGAGATCGAGGCCGGTAGTTTCCTCGGAAACTGGGTGCTCCACCTGCAGGCGGGTATTGACCTCTAGGAAGGAGATGAGGCCATCGGCGCCGACTAGGTACTCCACGGTGCCGGCGCCGTAGTAGCCGGCCTCGCGGCAGATGCGCTTGGCGGATTCGTGGATGGAGGCGCGCTGCTCCTCGGTGAGGAAAGGAGCCGGGGCTTCTTCGACCAGCTTTTGGAAGCGGCGCTGCAGGGAACAATCGCGCGTGCCGACGACGACTACGTTGCCGTGCTTATCCGCCAGTACCTGGGCTTCCACGTGGCGGGCCCGATCCAGGTAGCGCTCCACGAAGCACTCGCCGCGGCCGAAGGCGGAGGTTGCCTCGCGGGTGGCGGATTCAAAGAGCTCGGGGATTTCCTCTGCGGAGTAGGCCACCTTCATGCCGCGGCCGCCGCCGCCAAAGGCAGCCTTGATGGCTACGGGCAGGCCGTATTCCATGGCGAAAGACTGCACCTCATCGGCGCCGGCTACCGGATCTTTGGTGCCTGGGGCCATGGGGGCTTCGGCGCGCTCGGCGATGTGCCGCGCGGTAACCTTATCTCCCAAGTCACGGATGGACTCGGGGGAGGGGCCAATCCAAGTCAGGCCGGCGTCGATGACGGCCTGGGCAAAGTCGGCGTTTTCAGACAAGAAGCCATAGCCGGGGTGGATGGCATCGGCGCCGGATTTTTCTGCGGCGTCCAGAATCTTGTCAAAGACGAGGTAGGACTCGGCAGAAGTGGTGCCGCCGAGGGCAAAGGCTTCGTCGGCAAGCGAGGCAAAAGGTGCCTGGGCGTCTGGCTCGGCGTAGACGGCGACGGAGGCAATGCCAGCGTCGCGGGCCGCGCGGATCACGCGAACGGCGATCTCACCGCGGTTCGCCACGAGAACCTTAGAGATCTTTTTGGTTTCTACTGCCACGGCAGCAACCTCCTGAACACATTAGGTTGAATACGCAATCTATTCTTGCACACAAAAGCATGAGTTAATTTTCACGCATGCGAGTGGGGATGTTTTTGAACAAAAATAAACCCACATCCCTGCCGGATATGGGTTTATGTGGCGAAGCCGAAAAGTTAACGCTCAATCGGCATTTTCACCATATTGCCCCACTCAGACCACGAACCATCGTAGACCTGCGTCTTTGTGAATCCCAAAAGATGCGTCAACACAAACCAGGTGTGTGCGGCCTGTGCGCCCACGTGGGAGTAGAGAAGCGTTGCAGATTCAGGCTCCAACATTCCGTAATTAACCTTGAGCTCCTCGGCCGAGCGGAAGCAGGAGTTGGGATAGATGGAACGGTCCCACTCGAGGTTGATGGCGCCCGGGATGTGGCCGTGGCGCATGGTGGTGCCGTAGGCGGAATCGCCATTGGGATCGTGCTCGGTGGCCTCGCCCGCAAACTCCTCTGGGGAGCGGGTATCCACGAGCGCTCCCTCGGACTCGCGCACCTGGTCTACGAAGGCACGCAGGACGGAATCATCGCGGCTTACCTCGGGGTATTCGGATACGGGGAAGTCCGGCACCATGAAGGAAGTATCGCGTTCCTCGGCCATCCAGGCATTGCGGCCACCATCGAGCAGGCGAACATCCTTGTGGCCAAAGAGGGTAAATACCCACAGGGCGTAGGCGGCCCACCAATTGGACTTATCGCCATACAGGACAATCGTATCGTCGGCATTAATGCCCTTGTCTCGCATCAAAGCAGTGAACTCTTTGCCATCGATGAAATCGCGAGTAAGTGGGCTCAGTAGTTCCGTGCGGAAGTTGATGCGGGTGGCGGTGGGGATATGGCCAATGTCATAGAGGAGCGAGTCTTCATCGACCTCAATGACGCGCAGGCCCTTGACGCCTAGGCGTGCGGACAGCCACGGTGCAGACACGAGGCGCTCGGGGTGTGCGTATTCCTGAAATGGGGGATAGGGATCAACGTCAGCCACTGTCCGCCTGCCTTTCCGATAAGGGTTAGTATTTCGCTCCCACCACTTTAACCCGAATTTTCCCGTGGTGATCACTCGGGGATCATTCCTGTGGTGTGCGATACAGGGCTCGGCCGGGGAAATGGGGGTGCCGGCCGGCGGGGTTAGGCAGAGGGGGCAGTTGGCCGCGCGGGGGAGGTAAAGCTGGGATAAACTCCGGATATGGTGCGACAACGTGCTATGAACACCACCTAAGAAGGGAATTGCTAGTGCACAAGGCAATCGTTGTATTTGAGGTAGAGGGCGGCTCCGATAAAGGCGCAGATGGTCACCGTAAGGACACCATGCCGATCGTCAATGCGATCAAGGAACAGGGCTGGGAAGCTGAGGTTATCTACTTCCACCCAGACAAGGCGGAAGAGATCTACGCCCAGGTTTCTGAAAACTTTGATGCGTATATCTCTCGCGTGAACCCAGGCAATATCCCCGGTGGCGAGAAGGGGTACTTCGAATTGCTCACCAAGCTGGCAGACGCCGGCCTGGTAGGCATGTCCACCCCGGCGGACATGATGGCCTACGGCGCCAAAGATGCGCTGGTCAAGCTCAATGACACCCCGCTGGTGCCGGACGACACCGCCGCGTACTACGAGGTAGAAGAGCTGCATAATACTTTCCCCACCTCGCTGTCTTATGGTGAGCGGGTGCTCAAGCAAAACCGCGGTTCCACCGGTGAAGGCATCTGGCGCGTGCGCCTCGCGGACCAGGAGCTTGCCCAATCCGTGGAACCGGGCACCGCGCTCCCGCTCGACACCGCCCTGAAGTGTACCGAGGCAGTAGACAACCAAACCCACGACTATAAGCTGGGCGCCTTCATGGATTTCTGTGACCAGTACATTGAGGGCGATAACGGCATGCTGGTGGACATGCGCTTTATGCCGCGCATTGTGGAAGGTGAAATCCGTATTCTCCTCGTGGGGGATGAGCCGGTATTCATCGTGCACAAGAAGCCAGCGGAAGGCGGCGACAACTTCTCTGCCACGCTCTTCTCTGGGGCCAAGTACACCTACGATAAGCCGGAATCCTGGCCGGAACTGTTGGAGATGTTTAAGAAGGCTCGCCCCGTTATTGCAGAGAAACTCGGCGATACCAAGGATGTTCCCCTGATTTGGACCGCGGACTTCATGCTTGACGATGCCCCCGATGGCACCGACACCTATGTCCTCGGTGAGATCAACTGCTCCTGCGTTGGCTTCACCTCCGAGCTGGATATGGGCATCCAAGAAAAGGTTGCCGCCGAGGCGATTCGTCGCGTTCAGGACGCGAACGCCTAGCGCACGCTGTATTCTGCCAAGTGGCCCCACGGGTGACCGTGGGGCATTTTCCTACCATCCCCTAGAGCATTTTCTAAGGACCAGATTATGGCTGATAATGATTTCGACTCCGACGGCTTCCCGAAGGATTTTTCTCCGCGCGATTTTTCCGAGACCCCGCAGCACCGCGCCGAGGACGCGGCGAAAGACGCCGAAGGCGCCGGCGCTTCCGAGGTGAATGAAACCAAGGAATTCGGCTCTACTGATGCCAAGGAGACGAAGTCTTTCGGCCACACCGATAAGCCTGGTGAGTCTGGGCATTCGAGTGCTCTTTCCTCCCCGCAGCCGAGCGCGGAGGGCAAGTCCTCTGACTTCTGGGCCTCCTCGAAGTCCTCCACCCCAGGCGAGGGAGCTGCCTCCCGTGCGCATAATCCATTTACGGATCCGGCATCGTCGGATGCTGCTGCGAACGGCAAGCAATTCGGTTCCGCCCAGTCCGCTAACGATCAGCCGGTTTTCGGCGGTTACACCCAGCAGCAGAGCACGAGCCAGGGATTCGGACAGTTCCCGCCAGCAGGTGAAGCTTCTGCCGATTCTGGCCTGACTCTTGGTGATAAGAAGAGCCAGATGAGTGGCACCCTCAAGGGCTTGGGCAAGAAGGACGGCCTATTGGGCGGGCTCTTCGAGTTCGAGTTTAAGCACTTCCTGACCCTCACCCACGTGAAGGAAATCTACAAGGTCGCCATGATTCTTGGTGGCATCATGTGGATCCTTGACCTTCTTGGTGCCTTCTTCTTCGCCACCGGCATGGGCATTTATGGCATTCAGGAAGATTCCGCGTCCGCCATCTTCGGAAGCATCTTTGCCTTCATCTTCCTAGCGGTACTGAACACTGTCATCTACTACGCAATCATGGTTGCCATCAGGCTATTCCTGGAAGCCATGGTGGCTAACGTGCGCATTGCGCAAAACACCGGCGACATCCTGGACAAGATGGACTAGCACTGTAATGAGCTGATTGCTCAATTAAGCGAGCAACGACGAGCGCCCCAGCGAAATTCCGCTGGGGCGCATTGTATTGCAGGCCCAGGCGATTGAATGCCGGCCTAAAAGTTAGTCGTAGGTGCCCAGCTGGTAGCTGGGAAGGTCAACCCACATCTTGTTGAATTCCTCGACTTCGCCGGATACGGGTTCGAGCGAATCGCCCTGTGCCTGCAGGCGCACGGTGTGGTGGGCGGTAATGCCCTCCGCGGTGGTGCGGCTGCGTTCTCCCCACGTGAAATCGACCTCGTTGTCTGAGACTGGGGTGACGCTCTCTACCTTGTCAAAGACGGACATGTCCTTTACCGGGGCACCGTTGACATAGAGGGCTAGCCCATCAGCAATCGAGGCGCCGGTGCCTGCCGGACCGTTCAAATCACCCATTGAGCCGCGGAAGATGATCCAGCTAATCGTCGAGCACGGGTCATAGGAGTTGTCGATATCGGCGATCCAGTAATTGAAATCGCTGCCGTCATCAGCGGGCATGCGCCCAGGGGCCGTGCCAGAGGCGTAGACCTTGCGCGGATCGTTGGGGAGCTCCGTGCACTCGCTGTCCTCGCTCTTATCTTGCTGCTGCGTGGCTGACTCCTCGCCCTTATCGGTGGACTCAGACGGGGAGGGTGCTGCTGCGGAAGCTGCATCGTTCCCGCCGGCGGAATCATCTTCGGCAGGTGCTTGGCTGGAAAAGACCGGCTGATGGGAGGAAGAAGAATCCTCCTGAGTACCGCAGGCGCTCAGCGCGAGCGGCACGGCAGCGGTGAGCAATACGGCGGCAGAGAAGCGGCGTAGGCAGCGCGGTGTCACGGCAGGCATGCGGGAACTCCAGGATTAGTCGAGGAGGGTGGCGACGGACTCCGGGTCGGCGTCGGAAAGCATCTGGCGAATGCGGTCGTATTCGTCGTCCTCGCCGATGGCCTTGGCGGCGTGGCCGAGCGCGGCGATGGCGCGCAGGACACCCTGGTTCGGCTCATGGGAGAAGGGGACAGGGCCCCAACCCTTCCAACCATTACCACGCAGGCGATCGAGGCTGCGGTGGTAGCCCGTGCGCGCGTAGGCATAGGCGGTGATGAAAGCGGACGGCTCAGAGCCCTCTTGCTGGTTGAGTTCCTGCTCTGCTAGGAGCGCCCACAGCAGCGGGGAATCGGGATGGGCAACAATGCCAGCGGCCAGATCCGAGGTGGACTCTGCGCCGGGATCGGCCGGCAGCTCAATGGGTTTCGGGGCAAGCATGTCTTTCATTTCCATGCCATCCCACTGTAGCGACGCCGACGCGTGGCTACCAGAAATCGGAGACGTTCAGGTCAAAGGCGTAGAGCGCGCGGCGCACCACGGGCAAGGACAAACCGATAACGGAGGAAGGATCGCCTTCGATGCGGTCAATGAACCAGCCGCCCATTGCTTCCAAGGTGAAGGCACCGGCGCAGTGGAGAGGCTCGCCGGAGTGGGCATATGCTGCGATATCGGCCTCGCTGGCCTGGGCAAAGTGCACCGTGGTGGTGGATGTTTCCACATGGCGTTTATTGCCAAAGATGAGGCAGTGGCCGGTAAGCAGCTCGGCTGTGCGGCCGGCTTGCTGGTGCCAGCGCTCGATGGTGGCTTCCTCGGTATGGGGCTTGCCTTGTAGCTCGTCGTCGAGCAGCAGCATGGAATCGCCGCCGATGACGGGCTCGGTGGGGTAGCGCTCGGCCACCTTTTCGGCCTTGGCGGAGGCTAAGGCCGCCACGATATCGGCCGGTGGGTGGCCCGCGAGCGAGGCTTCGAGGGAGCGCTCGTCTATATCGGCCGGCTCTAAAACGGGCTCCACGCCCGCGCCGCGCAGAATAGACGCGCGCGAGGGTGATTGGGAGGCAAGGATAAGCCGCATTAGAAGTACCGCACGGTATGGAAGGCGGAGGGGTTGTAGACGCGCTGCGCGCCAAAGCGCTCGAAGCGCTCGGCAGGGTTACCCCATTCATTGCGCTCGCCGGTAGCGCCCGAGTGCTTCGCGCTCATCTGCGCCAATACGGTGCGCAGGGCCGCGAGCTCATCCTCGGTGGGATTGCCCTTGACTACCTTGATTTCAGATGCAGACATTTCCCCTCCTAAACGGTTCCGTGCTTCTTCGGTACCTGGGCTACGGCCTTGCGCTCTAGCAGGCGCAGGCCTTCTACCAGGTAGTGGCGGGTTGCCGTTGGTTCGATAACATTATCGGCCAGCCCGCGCTCCGCTGCGGCATATGGGTGTAAGAAGAGCTCGTCCATCTCCTCTTCCTTGTCCTCCGAGCCATAGATGGCCAGGGAAGCTTGGGAGGCCTGGGTGACGGCAATTTCCGCGGTGGGCCACGCGTAGACCAAATCCGCGCCGAGGTCCTTGGCGCCCATAAATGCGTAGGCCGGACCGATGGCCTTGCGGGTGATCACAGTGAGCTTGCCGACGCTCGCTTCAGCCTGCGCATAGGCAAACTTCGACGCCCTGCGCAGCAGGCCGGCCTTTTCTTCTTCCGGGGTAGGCACAAAGCCTGGGGAGTCCACGAATTCCACAATGGGGGTATTGAAGGCATCGCAGGTACGCACGAAGCGTGCGGCCTTTTCTGCGGCGGCGGAATCTAGGGCGCCAGCCAGTGCCAGTGGCTGATTGGCAACGATGCCGACGGCGCGGCCGTCGATGTAGGCAAAGCCGGTAAGGATGTTTTGTGCGGCCTCGGCGGATAACTCGAAGAAGGAGCCTTCATCGACGACAGCCTTGATGACATCGCTCATGTCATAGGCCTGCGCGGCAGTATCCGGGATGACGGCGTTCAAATCAAAGTCTGCGACGCTACCGGCTTCCACTCGCGGCGCCTCGGCCCGGTTATTGGCGGGGAAGTAAGCCAAAACGTCGCGCACGAGGGACAAAGCCTGCTTGTCGTCGCTGGCCACCAGGTGAGCGGTGCCGGACTCTGCGTGGGCTGCGGCGCCGCCAAAGGTCTCTGGCTCCGCACCTGCCACGTGGCTGGCGGCCTGGTGGAGAGCGGTGCCTTGGGTGACTATGAGGACATCGGCAAACGTGGGTGCGAACGCTGCAATGCCGCTGGTATTGCCCGCGATAACGGAAATCTGCGGGATGAGACCCGAAGCCTGGGAGACACGCGCCATGAGGCGGGCGTATCCGGCCATGGTGACGATTCCCTCTTGTACACGCGGGCCGGTGGATTCATAGATGCCGATGATGGGCACGCCGGTCTTGATGGCGAGGTCGTATACCTTGGTGAGCTTTTCGGCATAAACCTCACCCATCGTGCCATCGAAGATTTCGCCGTCCTGGCTAAAGACGCACACGCGGCGGCCGTCGATAGAGCCGTAACCGGTGACCACGCCATCGGTATAGGGGCGGTCATGCTCGCGACCGAAATCGGTCGAGCGGTGGCGGGCCAGCGCGTCCGTTTCTACGAAGGAGCCCTCATCGAGCAGCTGCGTCACGCGGGCGCGGGCGGCCGGCTCGCCTTCTCCCAGCGGCGCGCGGGACTCGGCGAGCTTGGCGTCCAGGTCCTCGATCTTGCCGGCGGTGGTTTTCAGGTCAGTCATAGGCCCCCACACTACTAGCGCACCCCGCTCAATGCGGAATGGAACGCTGCGGGGACGCGGTGAAGAAAACGATTGTGCGGCAAATGCCACCACAGTGTGGGTGGTGCATAAAACCTGGGAATTCCTTGAATGCACCAGGGCAAGGAGCCCTAATCTGGGGGTGGAGCCTACTGTAAACATTTAACGGCGCGGGGCAGGTGAGTGCCCATTATCGCACCTCAAGGTAGGTAAAAGCATTAGAAAGATTTTCATTCAACTGTTGATGTGCGTCCGGTAATCCCTTATGATTGCCTGAGTCTTCATGAATGTTTCCCCTAATTTTTAACGATCTATTAAGGACGGTCTTCTGGTGATTAAAAAGGGACTGCGTTTGCTCGCACCGCTCGCCGTAGCGGCTCTCTTCACGCCAGTGGCACACGCGGGAGATGTTCCCCCGATGCCGCAGGCATATCCCATTTCCAACCTCTACAAGAGCTGCAGCGCTGCCGGCGATAATGCTGAGCGTGAATGGCGCTTTGCCGAAACCGGCCGCCGCTACATGAGCGACGGCACCCTGCAGTTCAAAAACACCACCAACCAAGAAGTGCCCTACACCGCCGAGGTAGAAACTGGTACCAATCACGAGATTGAAGCCAATTCCAAGGCCAAGCTGCCTTCCGGTTGGGACACCACCGCCAAGTCCGATATCGGTCTGAAGATGACCAACGGCTGGCGCGATAAAGAAACTTTCGGCCCAGTGAAGCTGAAGCCGGGTGAGTCCTTCCGCGTCGAGTACGGCGTCATCGAAAAGGACTTCATCTCTATGTTTGTAGGCTGCAATGATGACCGCCTAGAAAACATCCCAGGTGCCAACGTCATCCGCGGTAAGGGCCCGGCCGAGCGCTACGCCTTTGCTTATATCATCAAGGCGGATGGCTCAGTATCCGATCTGGCCATGGAAATTCCTTCCCGCTCTCCGGGGGCAAACTCCAAGCCGATCGAGGGTAACTACACCTCCGTATCCGGCCCGAGCCTAGAGAAGATCGCCGATCCGAAGAAGGATGAGATCATGCAGCCGGCCGCGGATCTGCAGCGCGATCCATCCTGGCCAAAGGAAGGCGATAAGTGTGAAGCTGGCGATACCTCCTGGTACCCGCTGGACATCACCGCTGTAAAGCCGACCTACCGCAAGGCTGGCTACTCCACCGACTTCCTCAACTGGTCTAAGGGCGATTACGAATTCGCCCCAGTGACTGACTTTGTCGTTGGCGCCGAGCACGCCCCGTACACCAACTGGCAAGGCAACCGCGGCGATATTCCGAAGGGCTGGCTGGAGTCCGTCGGTGCCGTAAAGCGCGCCTACATGCCGGTCGGCACCGAGCTCAAGCACGTAGATCTCAAGCCGGGCGAGCGCGTGCGCGTGGAGTATGGCACCACCATGACCCGCATCAACTACCGCGAGGTTCACTGCGGTAAGAGCGGAAACTACGACCTCACCTCTAACTACAAGCAGACCTCCGCCCCGAGTGGGTTCTGGGCAGAGGCCAAGATCACCGATAAGGCCGGCAATACCCGCACCGAGGACGTCACTCCGGACGAATTCCGCGACCTGCCGGTTCCGACCCAGACCATCTACTAAACCCCACCACACCTACACAAGGAGAAAGTTCCATGTTCAAGTCCAAGATTGCTTCTACCACCGCGGCTATCGCCGTTGCTTCCGGTCTCGTCTTCGCTCCGGCCGCTAACGCCCTGCCACAGCGCGACCTCGGCCCGGCTAACCCGACTACCATTGGTGAGCGTTGCTCCAACCCGGGTGATACCGGCCAGACCGTTGACATCAAGCGCACCTACTTCGATGGTTCCGCTGGCTCCTGGACCGTGTCCAACTACAACGATGAGCCGCTGCCCGTTACCCGTTCTATCAAGGAAACCAAAACCAAGACCTGGAATGTTTCCGCCGGCGTTGACTTCAAGTTAATGGATCTCATCAACTTCACCTTCTCCTCCAGCTACACCGATAGCCAGTCCTACGAGGTGGGCGAGCAGGTTGGCCCATACAACATTGCTCCGGGCAAGACCGCCGTCCTGCGCGCCGGCTGGGTTGTATCTGACTTCGAGGGCCAGAAGACCGTGTGCGGCTCCGACCACAAGTGGCAGGCCAACGGCGGCACCTTCACTGCCACCCTGCCGAAGGAGCGCCACATCGAGGTCTCCACCCGCGATAACAACGATTGGGGCTAAACGTGAGCAAGACGTCCATCGCTAGCGCCCTCGCGGCGCTGAGCCTGGTGGCCGCTCCTGTTGCCCACGCCGCTGATTTCGGTGGGGACTTTGAGCTGCCCCAGCGCTGGAACGACGATTATAAGCCGGGCACGCATTGCTCGACGCCGGGTGAAAACGGCACCTACGTCACTGCAAAGCGCCGCTGGTTCAAGCAGACCGACGCCACCAGCGTGGCCAACCGCAACGCCGAGGAGGTGCCGGTCAAGCACACCGTCACCCAGGCTCGCACCCAGACCATCGAGGTCTCCGGATCCGTTGAGGGCACCGGCGATCTGGCCAAGGTGCTGACCAAGACCTATGGCTTCAACTACGTTAGCGAGCAGCACTGGAAGCTAAACCAGGTGGTTGGCCCGTACACCTTGCCGGCAAACTCGCAGGGCAAGCTGGTGTGGGGCTTTACCATGCTCGATACTGACGGTCAGGACGTGCGCTGCAACTCTGACCAGCAGTGGGAAGCCCAAGGCAAGCCGTACTCGGCTTCTGTGCCAGAAGCACGCTACTCCGAGCTGCGCCTCGAAGACGCGCCTGAGTGGAACTAGGCCACCACAACTATTAAGCGCCCTCTCGGTCCATAAGGACCGGCGGGGCGTTTTTCTCTGTGGGTTGCGCTTGAGTTCAGAGGGTCGTTGCAACACTTTCCCTTAGGAGGGTGTTGTTGTGTCTGAGATTATTGGCCCGTTTCATTCGTTGTCTGAATCGGATCGTCG